>NZ_MECT01000047.1:0-9831 GCF_001722145.1 Shigella sp. FC1544 | reverse complement strand
GATGCTCAAAGAATTAAACTTCGTAATGAATTACGTGTTCACTCTTGAGACTTGGTATTCATTTTTCGTCTTGCGACGTTAAGAATCCGTATCTTCGAGTGCCCACACAGATTGTCTGATAAATTGTTAAAGAGCAGTGCCGCTTCGCTTTTTCTCAGCGGCGCGGGGTGTGCATAATACGCTTTCCCGCTACAGAGTCAAGCATTTATTTTTGCTTTCTCTGTCGGAATTCTCAGGAGAACCCCGCTGACCCGGCGGCGTGTTTGCCGTTGTTCCGTGTCAGTGGTGGCGCATTATAGGGAGTTATTCCGGCCTGACAAGAGGAAATTTAAAATAATTTTCTGACCGCGCACTTTTTCAGCAAAAGCCCCGTTAATGTGCCATAAAACAAGCAATTTGCCGTTTTTGCAACCGTAATCACACTTCCTGGTGGCATACTAAGGAGGAATAAAAAGAAAAAGGAAGATTAGTAATGCCTTTAAGCGCACAACAGTTAGCTGCACAGAAAAACCTTTCGTATGTTCTGGCTGAGAAGCTGGCGCAACGCATCTTAAAAGGTGAATATGAACCCGGCACCATTTTGCCTGGTGAGATTGAGCTGGGCGAGCAATTTGGAGTGAGTCGTACAGCGGTACGCGAAGCGGTCAAAACGTTAACGGCAAAAGGGATGGTTTTACCGCGACCGCGAATTGGTACCCGGGTCATGCCACAATCAAACTGGAATTTTCTTGATCAGGAATTGCTTACCTGGTGGATGACAGAAGAGAACTTTCATCAGGTCATCGATCACTTTCTGGTTATGCGTATCTGTCTGGAGCCGCAAGCCTGCCTACTGGCAGCAACGGTTGGCACCGCGGAACAGAAGGCGCATCTCAATACGTTAATGGCCGAAATGGCGGCATTAAAAAAGAACTTTCGCCGTGAACGCTGGATCGAAGTCGATATGGCCTGGCATGAGCATATCTATGAAATGAGCGCCAATCCGTTTTTGACCTCATTCGCCTCGCTATTCCATTCGGTTTATCACACTTACTTCACGTCAATTACCAGCGACACAGTGATAAAGCTGGATCTGCACCAGGCGATTGTCGATGCGATTATCCAAAGCGATGGCGACGCGGCATTTAAAGCTTGTCAGGCGCTGCTACGCTCACCTGATAAGTGATAACCCGATAACAGGACATTGAATGAGCGATAAAAAGAAGCGTAGTATGGCGGGTTTGCCGTGGATCGCGGCGATGGCCTTCTTCATGCAGGCACTTGATGCCACTATTCTGAATACCGCCTTACCCGCAATCGCTCATAGCCTTAATCGTTCTCCTCTCGCGATGCAATCAGCCATCATCAGTTATACGCTGACGGTGGCGATGTTTATTCCGGTAAGCGGATGGCTAGCCGATCGCTTCGGTACGCGTCGCATTTTTACCCTTGCCGTGAGTCTGTTCACGTTGGGTTCTCTGGCCTGCGCACTTTCTAATTCGCTACCACAGCTGGTTGTCTTCCGGGTTATTCAGGGGATAGGCGGCGCAATGATGATGCCTGTTGCTCGGCTGGCCTTACTGCGTGCTTATCCTCGTAATGAACTTCTTCCTGTATTGAATTTTGTCGCCATGCCGGGTCTGGTGGGGCCAATTTTAGGCCCCGTTCTTGGCGGCGTGCTGGTCACCTGGGCAACCTGGCACTGGATATTTTTAATCAATATCCCCATAGGTATTGCGGGCCTTCTTTACGCGCGCAAACATATGCCCAATTTCACCACCGCACGACGCAGATTCGATATCACTGGCTTTTTGCTGTTTGGCCTCAGCCTTGTTCTCTTCTCAAGCGGAATAGAGCTATTCGGGGAAAAGATTGTCGCCAGCTGGATTGCCTTGACGGTAATTGTCACCAGCATCGGGTTACTGCTTCTCTATATTCTCCATGCGCGACACACGCCAAACCCATTAATTTCATTAGATTTATTTAAAACCCGCACTTTCTCGATGGGTATCGTAGGCAATATTGCAACCCGTCTGGGGACCGGTAGTGTACAGTTCCTTATGCCATTGATGTTACAGGTAGGATTTGGTTATCAGGCGTTTATTGCCGGCTGTATGATGGCACCGACAGCGTTAGGTTCCATTATTGCAAAATCGATGGTTACCCAAGTCTTACGTCGTCTGGGCTATCGCCATACGTTAGTGGGGATCACGGTGATTATTGGGCTAATGATCGCTCAGTTCTCTTTGCAATCACCGGCAATGGCGATATGGATGCTGATCTTGCCGTTGTTTATATTAGGGATGGCTATGTCGACGCAATTTACCGCGATGAATACCATCACACTTGCCGATCTGACCGATGACAACGCCAGCAGCGGTAACAGTGTTCTGGCGGTCACGCAGCAACTGTCGATTAGTTTAGGCGTTGCTGTAAGTGCGGCCGTCCTTCGCGTTTATGAAGGGATGGAAGGCACAACGACTGTCGAACAATTCCACTATACGTTTATCACGATGGGCATTATTACTGTTGCTTCAGCAGCAATGTTCATGCTTCTGAAAACAACCGATGGTAATAATTTGATCAAAAGACAGCGTAAATCTAAGCCGAACCGCGTTCCATCAGAATCGGAGTAAGTTGTAATCGTTGTTGCTGAAGGGTCGGCTGGGTTATCCGATGGATGAGTACATCAATCGCCAGCTCCCCCAGTTCATCTTTCGGTTGGTGGATAGTGGTTAATGGTGGCGTCATAAAGCTTGCCAGTTCGATATCGTCATAGCCAATCACCGCGATATCCTGCGGAACCTGTAACTCTGCCTGATATAACGCCTGGTAAACGCCAACAGCCATAGCGTCATTTCCGGTAAAGACGGCCTGAGGACGCAGCGGATGTGATAACAGTTGGCGCATGGCGTCAAACCCGCCGTTAAATTCAAAATCACCAGTGACTTCATAGCCATCAGGAATGTTGAGACCCGCACGTTTCATCGCCGCCCGATAACCTTCCAACCGCAGGCGCGCCGGAGTTTTATCCAGCGGACCGGTAATACAGGCGATACGGGTATGACCTTTATCGATCAGATATTGCGTTGCTAAGTCTCCGCCCAGCAACGAGTTATCCTGAATAAGATCGCTGTCGCCATCGAACGGAGCCCAGTCCATCATCACAGTAGGCACTGTCGGATAACGTTGCATGATTTCACGCGAAGGTTGATGCGTTTCGGTGCACAGTAACAGCAAGCCATCAACGCGTTTTTGCATCAGCGTTTCCAGATTGCGATTCATCCGCTGTTCATCGCCTTCGGTATTGCAAAGGACGAGACTATAACCGCGTTCGAAGCAGCTGCGTTCAACGCCACGCACCAGTTCTGAATAGAAAGGATTGGTACTGGCAGTGATCAACATGCCAATGGTATGTGTTTGATTGAGTTTGAGGCTACGCGCCAGGGCTGATGGCGCGTAATTGAGTTCTTTAATCGCCGCTTCAACTTTGGCGGTAATCGCTTCACTGACGAAGCGATCTTTATTGATAACGTGAGAAACTGTTGAGGTAGAAACGCCCGCCAGGCGGGCAACATCTTTCATTGTAGCCAAGCGTCACCTCTGCCTGTCTAAAAATGCGTCGATCTCTTCACGCCACGGTACGGAAGGTTGTGCGCCTTTACGTGTTACGGCAATCGCAGCTGCAGCATGGGCAAACCGAATCGCCTCTGGCAATGGTTTTTCTTCCAGCAACGCCGTGATTAACGCGCCGTTAAAGGTATCTCCGGCAGCAATGGTATCGACAGCCTGCACCCGGAATCCAGGAACGCGCTGACCTTCACCATTCACGCTAGCCCATACACCACGACTTCCTAAAGTAATCAGTACAGTACGGATACCTTTTTCATGCAGTACCTGCGCCGCCTTCGCTGCATCTTCATCATTTTCAACACGAATACCGGTGAGCTTTTCTGCTTCCGTTTCGTTTGGCGTAATAATGTCCACCAGCGCCAGCAGTTCGTCAGGAAGTTCGCGAGCCGGAGCCGGGTTAAGCGCAACGATAGTCTTATTTTGATGGGCGATTTTCGCCGCTGCCATCACACTTTCGAGTGGTGATTCCAGCTGCATTAATAATGCTGACGCGTTGGCAATACGCTCACGTTGCGCTTCCACCAGCGCCGGGGAAAGGGCAGCATTAGCGCCGGCATGAATACCGATGACATTCTCACCTTCGCCATTAACAAAAATCAGCGCCACACCTGTTGATTCGCCTTTGATCACGCTGACCGGAGTAATATCAATGTTATCAGTGGCGAGCTGCTGGCGAACGCTCTCACCAATGCTGTCATCACCCGTACAGGCAATAAACGCGATATTCGCACCGCTACGCCCAGCAGCCACAGCCTGATTCGCGCCTTTGCCGCCAAATGCAACCTGATAGTGGTTACCGGTTACGGTTTCGCCTGGAGTAGGAAAAGATTGAAGATTAAGAATGTGGTCAGCATTAATGCTGCCAAGAACAACGAGGCTGCCTGCGTTTTGCATATTCGGGATGTCCATAAAATGCGCCACCGTGTTAGGGTGGCGCGTGCCCTGCTTTTCTTTATATTACACGTTCATCTGTCGATGACGTATTTATGTCACCATCAGGTCATACAACCTGATTAAAACTACTGCTTAACAACCAGTTTCAGATCAACCGGATACTTAGCCTGAACTTTCTCGCCTTTCAGCACTTTATCTGCGGTTTCGACGCCTTTCGCGCCAATCTGATCGGGTAGCTGAGCGATAGTCGCTGCTAGTTTGCCATCATTCACCGCTTTTTCGCCATCCGGTGTACCGTCAAATCCGACGACCATCACATCCGATTTACCGGCAGTTTGCAGTGCGCGCAGCGCGCCCAGCGCCATTTCATCATTCTGCGCGAATACAGCCTGAACATCCGGATGAGCGGTCAACAGGTTCTGCATTACGTTCAAACCTTTAGTGCGATCAAAATCTGCTGGCTGGCAAGAACATTAAACTTGTGAGCAGCAACGGCCTGCTGGAAGCCTTCGCCACGTTCACGGGCTGCGGATGTACCAGCAATGCCTTGCAGCTCGATAACTTTGGCACCTTCACCCGCTTTCTTCGCGATGTAATCACCGGCGATTTTGCCACCCAGTACGTTATCAGAAGCAATGTGGCTCACCACTTCACCTTTCGTTGCCTGGCGGTCAAGAGTGATAACCGGGATGTTCGCCTGGTTAGCCATCTTCACAGCATTACCTACTGCGTCGGAGTCGGTCGGGTTAATCAGCAGAATTTTGGTGCCGCGAACGGTTAAGTCCTGCACGTTCGCCAGCTCTTTCGCCGGGTTGTTCTGGGAGTCCAGCACCACCAGGTTATAGCCAAGCTTATCCGCCTCTTTCTGCGCGCCATCTTTCAGCGATACAAAGAACGGGTTGTTAAGCGTGGAGACCACCAGCGCGATGGTGTCTTTTGCCATCGCATTCGCACTGACGGTGGCGCTTAGCGCAACAGCGGAAACCAGGGTAGCCAGTTTTTTCATGTTCATATTCAAGATGTCCTGTAGTCGTTATTACTGCTTTTTGTTGTCTACCAGCACCGCCAGCAAAATCACCACCGCTTTGACGATCATCTGGTAATAGGAGGAAACACCTAACAAATTCAATCCATTATTAAGGAAGCCAAGAATTAATGCGCCGATCAACGTCCCAACAATGCGACCTTTTCCGCCCGCCAGACTCGTACCGCCCAGAACCACCGCAGCAATAGCATCCAGCTCATAGCCAGTCCCCGCCGTGGGTTGTGCGGAGGAGAGACGCGCCACTTCAATGGTCCCGGCCAGCGATGCCAGCAGACCACAAAGAGAATAGACGATGATTTTGATTTTATTGACGTTGATACCAGAAAGACGCGTTGCCGCTTCGTTGCCGCCCAGCGCGTAGATGTAACGCCCCAGACGCGTGTGATGCAGCATGTACCAGGCCGCGAGGAAGACAATCCCCATGATCCAGACTGGCGTCGGTACGCCCAGCGGACGACCAATACCAAACCAGCCAAACAGATCGGCGTTCTCAGTAAAGCCGGTATTCACTGGGCTACCGTTGGTATAAACCATGGTCACGCCGCGCAGTAAAAGCATCATAACCAGCGTAGCGATAAACGCCTGAACGCGACCTTTCGCTACAATCACCCCGGTTACCGCACCAATTGCGGCACCTAACGCGAGAGCAGCAGCGACAGCCACCAGCGCATTGACTTCAATGCCGACGATAGATGCAGCAACTGCGCCGGTTAGCGCCAACAGAGAACCTACAGACAAGTCGATGCCCGACGTCAGGATCACCAGCGTCATCCCGACCGCCATAATGGCGTTCACCGAGTTTTGCTGGAGAATATTGAATAAGTTATTGATGGTGAAAAAGTTCGGGCTTAACGTCGAGACAATCGCGATCAGCACCAGCAGAGCGATAAGCGATTTCTGCTCCATCAGCCACGCTTTCGTGAAATAACGGCGACCAGAGACAGTCTGGGTTGTCATTTTTTTACTCCTGATTCACGCGATTAAGCTTGCCCACAGCGGCAGCCATTAACACTTCCTGGGTGGCCTGCTCACGAGTAAATTCCCCGCTGAGATGCCCTTCATGCATGACGATGATGCGATCGCTCATGCCTAATACTTCTGGCATCTCCGATGACACCAGAATGATGCTCAAGCCATCGGCGTTGAACTGGTTAATCAGTTGATAGATCTCTTTTTTCGCGCCGACATCTACGCCACGGGTATTACCCGCGCCGTTTTCGCCCACCAGCGCCATCACGCGGCCCGGATAGACATTTAACGCAGCGCCCGAGAGGGCTTTTACGCCCGGGAAGGCTTTATCGATGCCTTTAAGCTGAAGTAATGCTTCCATGACGGCCTCAGAACGTCACGCCAGCACAGAGAATGATATTCGCATACGGAGAACATTCTCCGCTGCGAATTACCGCCTGACTTTCTGCGGTTTGTTGTTTGAATTGTTCATGCGTGGTGTAACGAATTTCAATGGTATTTCCCTGGTGTTTTTGCAGCTGCTCAAGGTGAGTGAGCAACGTTTCGTGGAGTTGCGGATTATGTTGTTTGATCTCTTCCGCGATAATGGCAGCCTCGACCTGCATTTCATTTGTAACGACTCCCAGCACCTGCATAAAAGAAGGTACACCCTGGGTTAATGCCATATCGATACGCGTTGTACTTTTGGGGATGGGTAAACCAGCATCACACACCACCAGCGTATCGGTATGTCCCAGACGGGAGATCACCGATGAAATATCAGAATTAAGAACGGTGCCTTTTTTCATTTTTTTCTCCATCAGCGAAACGTTTCGCTGACCCGCAGTTTAATCCTGACTGAGTTGGGAAAACCATCGTGACGTTACGGAAATGTGATCAACCTCGAAACGTTTTACATGGTGATTAACCATGAAAACAAAAACGCCCCCTTATGGAGAAAGGAGGCGTCTGGCGTTAGATTTCGACCTGAGTACCCAGTTCGATAACCCTGTTTGGCGGGATTTCAAATTGATCTGGTGCACGCAGCGCATTACGTTGCAGCAGCAAGTACAGCTTGCCGCGCAGACGCAAATACCACGGGCGTTTGCCGAGGATCAACGACTCATGCGACATAAAGAAGGAGGTTTCCATCATCCGGCAACTTAATCCTTCCAGACCGCAGCGGTGGAAAACTTCTTCCACGTTTGGCGTTTCTCGCCAACCATAACTTGCCACCACGCGCCAGAAAGTGAGCGACAGTTGTTCAATCTGTACCCGACGGACATTATGGACATATGGCGCGTCTTCGGTACGCAGAGTTAACAGAATCACCCGCTCATGCAATACCTTGTTATGTTTAAGGTTATGCATCAGCGCAAAGGGAATGACGTTGATTGCACGCGACATATACACCGCGGTCCCGGGCACGCGAACAGGCGGTGATTTCTCCAGCGAAGCAATCATCGCTTCCAGAGAGTTACCATGTTCATGCATCCGCCGCAGCAAGCGGAAACGCTCGCTCTTCCAGGTGGTCATCACGATAAACATCACCGTACCGAGGCTCAATGGCAACCAACCGCCGGAGAGCAGTTTATCGAGGTTAGCGGTGAACAATGGAATATCGACACAAAGGAAAGCAATCAGGATCAGCGCAACAAAATACTTATTCCAGTGCCAGTTCTGACGTGCCACGGTAGTCGAGAGAATAGACGTCAGCACCATGGTTCCGGTCACCGCAATCCCGTACGCCGCCGCCAGGTTGCTGGAGTGCTCAAAGCTGACAATCACAATCACGACCGCGACATAGAGCATCCAGTTCACAAACGGAATATAGATTTGCCCTGACTCCATTTCGGAGGTGTGAATAATGCGCATCGGCGACAAATATCCCAGACGTACCGCCTGACGCGTCAATGAGAAGACGCCAGAGATAACCGCCTGCGAGGCAATTACCGTCGCCAGTGCGGCGATGATCAGCAGCGGGATCAGCGCCCAGTCCGGTGCCAACAGGAAGAACGGGTTCTTAATCGCTTCCGGGTTCTTTAACAACAGCGCTCCCTGACCGAAGTAATTAAGGGTCAAGGAAGGTAATACGACGGTGAACCACGCCAGGCGAATAGGGAACTTACCAAAGTGCCCCATATCAGCATACAGCGCCTCGCCCCCCGTAATCGACAACACCACTGCCCCTAATGCAATAAAAGAAACCGTTTTGTATTCAAGGAAGAAATGCACCGCCCACATTGGATTCAGCGCATGCAGCACTTCCGGGTTAGCAATAATGCTACGTAACCCCAGTCCTGCCAGAATCAAAAACCAGGTCAGCATGATCGGCGCAAACAGCTTACCGACCATAGCCGTGCCATGTTTTTGAATCATAAATAATAAAGTGAGAACGATAATTGAGAGGGGAACTATCCAGGTATCCAGCTGCGGGGCGACGATTTCCAGACCTTCAATGGCTGACATCACCGAAATAGCGGGTGTTATGACGACTTCACCATAGAAAAAGCTGCCGCCGATTAGCCCCATAATCACCAGCATTGATGTGGTTCGCGCCGACGTATTACGCCCGGCAAGCGACATCAACGTCAGGATCCCCCCCTCACCGGCGTTATCTGCCCGCATCACGAAGGTGAGATATTTAATGGAAACCACAAAGATTAGCAGCCAGAAGATCAGCGATAAAAAGCCAAACACGGCATCGCGTTCAACGCCAAAACCAAACTGGCCGGACAAACATTCACGAATGTGTATATAACGGGCTGGTACCAATATCGCCGTAGACAACTCCAATAGCCGCGAGGGTAATCGCGGGCAATGATTGCTTATTATCAGTGCTCATAGACTAGTCTTTCGTTGAAATATGAAATGTGTGCTTAGTCCCTTGGCCCACAAAAAAGCGCACAGTATGCACGATTAACGGCAAAATCGTACTCCTAAATGCGGCCACATTAACCTGGCTCAAAGAAAAATACCCCCCTTTGAGTAATGCCGATCAGTTAAGGATCAGTTGACCGATCCAGTGGCTGTGTAAGAATCCGGAAACGCTCACTTGTTTCCGGATTTTTTTATGCACATTGGACAGGCTCTTGATCTGGTATCCCGTTACGATTCTCTGCGTAACCCACTGACTTCTCTGGGGGATTACCTCGACCCCGAACTCATCTCTCGTTGCCTTGCCGAATCAGGTACTGTAACGCTACGCAAGCGCCGTCTTCCCCTCGAAATGATGGTCTGGTGTATTGTTGGCATGGCGCTTGAGCGTAAAGAACCTCTTCACCAGATTGTGAATCGCCTGGACATCATGCTGCCGGGCAATCGCCCCTTCG
>NZ_MECT01000046.1:0-9834 GCF_001722145.1 Shigella sp. FC1544 | reverse complement strand
CTTTAATCTGCTTCATGGCGGCAGCAAGTTCAGAGGCAGGAACAACCTGTTCTCCGGCGGCCACAGCAGTAAGACTTCCTTCCTGGTATTGCTTACGCCAGAGAAATAACTGGCTGGCTGCTACACCATGTTGCCGGGCAACGAGGGAGACCGTCATCCCCGGTTCAAAGCTCTGCTGAACAATTGCGATCTTTTCCTGTGTGGTACGCCGTCTGCGTTTCTCCGGCCCTAAGACATCAATCATCTGTACTCCAATGACTAGTCTAAAAACTAGTATTAAGACTATCACTTATTTAAGTGATACTGGTTGTCTGGAGATTCAGGGGGCCAGTCTAGGTACTGTCTACCAAAACAGAGGAGATAACAAGTGACACCGACCCTTTTAAGTGCTTTTTGGACTTACACCCTGATTACCGCTATGACGCCAGGACCGAACAATATTCTCGCCCTTAGCTCTGCTACGTCGCATGGATTTCGTCAAAGTACCCGCGTGCTGGCAGGGATGAGTCTGGGATTTTTGATTGTGATGTTACTGTGTGCGGGCATTTCATTTTCACTGGCAGTTATTGACCCGGCAGCGGTACACCTTTTGAGTTGGGCGGGGGCGGCATATATTGTCTGGCTGGCGTGGAAAATCGCCACCAGCCCAACAAAGGAAGACGGACTTCAGGCAAAACCAATCAGCTTTTGGGCCAGCTTTGCTTTGCAGTTTGTGAACGTCAAAATCATTTTGTACGGTGTTACGGCACTGTCGACGTTTGTTCTGCCGCAAACACAGGCGCTAAGCTGGGTAGTTGGCGTCAGCGTTTTGCTGGCGATGATTGGGACGTTTGGCAATGTGTGCTGGGCGCTGGCGGGGCATCTGTTTCAGCGATTGTTTCGCCAGTATGGTCGCCAGTTAAATATCGTGCTTGCCCTGTTGCTGGTCTATTGCGCGGTACGCATTTTCTATTAACGAAAAAAAGCGGAAGAGGTCGCCCTCTTCCGCTTAGTAACTTGCTACTTAAGCCTTACAGGCTTTCAGTAAAGGTACGAGCGATAACGTCGCGCTGCTGTTCCGGAGTCAGAGAGTTAAAGCGAACTGCATAACCGGATACACGGATGGTCAGCTGCGGATATTTTTCCGGATGCTTAACTGCATCTTCCAGAGTTTCACGACGCAGAACGTTAACGTTCAGGTGTTGACCACCTTCAACGCGAACTTCTGGTTTCACTTCTACTGGAACTTCACGGTATTCAATGTCACCCAGTTTGCTTACTGCAACCACTTCATCTTCTGCATAACCTGCTTTTGCAACGATGCAACGTGCTTCGCCTTTTTCGCTGTCCAGCAGCCAGAAAGAGTTCAGCAGATCGTCGTTAGCGGCTTTAGTAATCTGGATACCTGTAATCATGTGATGCCTCCCCGGCAAAATTATTTGATTTGTTCAGCCTGTCGCGGCCAATTGGTAAAACCATTGTTGCTTGAGTGTATATATACTCCTCAACCACCCTTGATTCTTTGATTTAAATCAATAAAAACCACACATCGATTGTGGTCGTAAATGGATTTTATTGTTTTACATCAACTTATGCGGGTGTGAAATTTTACCAATTTACATTTTTTTGCACTCGTTTAAGTCTAAAAAATGAGCATGATTTTGTTCTGTAGAAAGAAGCAGTTAAGCTAGGCGGATTGAAGATTCGCAGGAGAGCGAGATGGCTAACGAATTAACCTGGCATGACGTGCTGGCTGAAGAGAAGCAACAACCTTATTTTCTTAATACCCTTCAGACCGTCGCCAGCGAGCGGCAGTCCGGCGTCACTATCTATCCACCACAAAAAGATGTCTTTAACGCGTTCCGCTTTACCGAGTTGGGTGACGTTAAAGTGGTGATTCTCGGCCAGGATCCTTATCACGGACCGAGACAGGCGCATGGTCTGGCATTTTCCGTTCGTCCCGGCATTGCCATTCCTCCGTCATTATTGAATATGTATAAAGAGCTGGAAAATACTATTCCGGGCTTCACCCGCCCTAATCATGGCTATCTCGAAAGCTGGGCGCGTCAGGGCGTTCTGCTGCTCAATACTGTGTTGACGGTTCGCGCAGGTCAGGCGCATTCCCACGCCAGCCTCGGTTGGGAGACGTTTACTGATAAAGTCATCAGCCTGATTAACCAGCACCGCGAAGGCGTGGTGTTTTTGTTGTGGGGATCACATGCGCAAAAGAAAGGGGCGATTATAGATAAGCAACGCCATCATGTACTGAAAGCACCGCATCCGTCGCCGCTTTCGGCGCATCGTGGATTCTTTGGCTGCAACCATTTTGTGCTGGCAAATCAGTGGCTGGAACAACGTGGCGAGACGCCGATTGACTGGATGCCAGTATTACCGGCAGAGAGTGAGTAAATTTGCGGGGAAATGCCGGATGGCAGAGTTGCCACCCGGCTGATTTATCAGGCTTTATTCTGACGCCACCATTCACCAAGCAAAACGCCGGTTGCGACAGAGATATTCAGCCCGGCAACGTTGCCCGTACCGTCAATCTTCACGCGCAGATCGTTCGGATCGCGTGCGGCATCCGGTAACCCTTCATATTCCTGACCCAGCACCAGTACCATTTTCGCTGGCAGACTAGTTTTGAACAGCGGTTTACCCTGCTCGCTGGAAGTGGTCACTACGGTGTAACCTGCCTGACGGAAATCATCCAGCACGTTAACAATGTTGTCGCCAGTAATCGGCTGAACGTGCTCTGCGCCGCCTTCTGCGGTACGGATAGCCGCCCCCGACTCCAGCAGTGCCGCATCCTGCACCACGACACCTTTCACGCCGAAGTGCGCGCAGCTGCGCATCATGCCACCCAGGTTATGCGGGTTAGATTCGTTTTCCAGTGCCAGAACGCAATCCTGCGCGCCTGCCTGGCTTACCCACTGCTGCACGGTTGTACCGTTACGCTTTTTGATCAGGAAGCAAACGCCGCCGTGATGTTCCGTGCCTGACGCTTTTGTCAATTCAGCTTCATCCACCACATGGTACGCTTTGCGGTTTGCCGCCATCCAGCGCAAGGCTTCTTTAAAACGTGGCGTTACGCTCTGGATAAACCAGGCGCGAACAATTGCTTCCGGACGGCTCTGGAACAGTGCCTGACAGGCGTTTTCGCCGTAGACGCGGGTTTCTTCCGCACGCTGACGACGCAACACTTCCGGATCAATAAAACTTTTACCACTGATGCCACCGTGATCGGCCTTTTCCGGCGTCTCATCACCCGGCGCGCGGGAAACCGTGCGCCACGGCGAATCTTCCCACTTGCGGTCACGGGGCTGACTCTGTTTGTCATCGCGGGCGGGGCGACGGCCACCGTCAGCACGAGATTTTCCTGGACGCCCGCCCCCTTTCCCGGTACGCGGGTTGTGGGTACGTTTATCAGAATCATCATCACTGCGGACATACATCACTTTGACCTTGCCGCTTTTACCTTTCATTTCATCGTTCATGCTTTTCTCCACCAGCGCTGCGCGAAGCGCGCAGATTACCCGAAGTCCGCGCGGTTCGCCATGATTTCGTACCAAAGCCTGCGACTATCATACCTATTGAATAAAACAGATTGTTGTCTGGAACAATGTCCCCGATAATATGTAACATATTAGAAACATACCGGCGTCGTTGCCGATAAGTCTCCTTACTCATCCCGAGGTTAGTTATGAATACCGTTTGTACCCATTGTCAGGCCATCAATCGCATTCCCGACGATCGGATCGAAGATGCGGCAAAATGCGGACGCTGCGGTCACGACTTGTTTGACGGAGAGGTGATTAATGCGACCGGTGAAACACTCGACAAATTGCTGAAGGATGATCTACCTGTGGTGATCGACTTCTGGGCACCGTGGTGCGGCCCCTGCCGTAATTTCGCACCAATTTTTGAAGATGTCGCGCAAGAGCGTAGCGGTAAAGTGCGCTTTGTGAAAGTGAATACCGAAGCTGAACGTGAATTGAGCAGTCGCTTTGGAATTCGTAGTATACCGACGATCATGATTTTCAAAAACGGTCAGGTTGTCGACATGCTTAATGGCGCAGTACCGAAAGCTCCGTTCGATAGCTGGCTGAACGAATCTCTTTAATCTTACCGGGGCGCATCTTGTGCCCCGTTTTCTCCTCTGCGACAATGGCGTTTTTTCGACGCTCTCTTATGACCGAAAACGCTGTTCTCCAGTTACGCGCCGAGCGTATTGCGCGCGCAACACGTCCTTTTCTTGCCCGCGGTAATCGCGTTCGTCGCTGCCAACGCTGTCTTTTGCCAGAGAAATTATGTCTCTGTTCGACAATTACCCCAGCACAAGCAAAAAGTCGCTTCTGTTTGCTGATGTTCGACACCGAGCCAATGAAGCCCAGTAATACCGGGCGTCTGATTGCTGATATTTTGCCTGATACCGTTGCGTTTCAATGGTCGCGTACCGAACCCTCGCAGGATTTGCTGGATCTGGTACAAAACCCGGATTATCAGCCAATGGTGGTCTTTCCCGCCTCGTATGCTGATGAGCAACGGGAAGTGATCTTCACACCACCTGCCGGTAAGCCACCGCTGTTTATCATGCTCGATGGTACCTGGCCGGAAGCTCGCAAGATGTTTCGTAAAAGTCCGTATCTGGATAATCTTCCCGTCATTTCCGTCGATCTTTCCCGGCTTTCAGCCTATCGCCTGCGTGAAGCCCAGGCTGAAGGCCAATATTGTACTGCCGAGGTAGCCATCGCACTGTTAGATATGGCCGGCGATACCGGGGCGGCAGCAGGGTTAGGCGAGCATTTTACCCGCTTTAAAACACGCTATCTGGCAGGAAAAACGCAACATCTGGGTAGCATCACAGCAGAACAGTTAGAAAGCGTTTAAAATCATTCGGTCACTTCTGCGGGAGACCGGTATGAGTCAGCGAGGACTGGAAGCACTACTGCGACCAAAATCGATAGCGGTAATTGGCGCGTCGATGAAACCCAATCGCGCAGGTTACCTGATGATGCGTAACCTGCTGGCGGGAGGCTTTAACGGACCGGTACTCCCGGTGACGCCAGCCTGGAAAGCGGTGTTGGGTGTGTTGGCCTGGCCGGATATTGCCAGCTTGCCCTTTACACCCGACCTTGCGGTTTTATGTACCAATGCCAGCCGTAATCTTGCTCTTCTGGAAGAGCTCGGCGAGAAAGGCTGTAAAACCTGCATTATTCTTTCCGCCCCGGCATCGCAACACGAAGATCTCCGCGCCTGCGCCCTGCGCCATAACATGCGCCTGCTTGGACCAAACAGTCTGGGTTTACTGGCTCCCTGGCAAGGTCTGAATGCCAGCTTTTCGCCTGTGCCGATTAAACGCGGCAAGCTGGCGTTTATTTCGCAATCGGCTGCCGTCTCCAACACCATCCTCGACTGGGCGCAACAGCGTAAGATGGGCTTTTCCTACTTTATTGCGCTCGGCGACAGCCTGGATATCGACGTTGATGAATTGCTTGACTATCTGGCACGCGACAGTAAAACCAGCGCCATCCTGCTCTATCTCGAACAGTTAAGCGACGCGCGACGCTTTGTTTCGGCGGCCCGTAGTGCCTCGCGTAATAAACCGATTCTGGTGATTAAAAGCGGACGTAGCCCGGCGGCACAGCGACTGCTCAACACCACGGCAGGAATGGACCCGGCATGGGATGCGGCTATTCAGCGTGCCGGTTTGTTGCGGGTACAGGACACCCACGAGCTGTTTTCGGCGGTGGAAACCCTTAGCCATATGCGCCCGCTACGTGGCGACCGGCTGATGATTATCAGCAACGGTGCTGCGCCTGCCGCGCTGGCGCTGGATGCCTTATGGTCACGCAATGGCAAGCTGGCAACGCTAAGCGAAGAAACCTGCCAGAAACTGCGCGATGCACTGCCAGAACATGTGGCAATATCTAACCCGCTCGATCTACGCGATGACGCCAGCAGTGAGCACTATATTAAAACGCTGGATATTCTGCTCCACAGCCAGGATTTTGACGCGCTGATGGTTATTCATTCGCCCAGCGCCGCTGCTCCCGCAACAGAAAGCGCGCAAGTATTAATTGAAGCGGTAAAGCATCATCCCCGCAGCAAATATGTCTCTTTGCTGACGAACTGGTGCGGCGAGCACTCCTCGCAAGAGGCACGACGTTTATTCAGCGAAGCCGGGCTGCCGACCTACCGTACCCCGGAAGGAACCATCACTGCTTTTATGCATATGGTGGAGTACCGGCGTAATCAGAAGCAACTACGCGAAACGCCGGCGTTGCCCAGCAATCTGACTTCCAATACCGCAGAAGCGCATCTTCTGTTGCAACAGGCGATTGCCGAAGGGGCTACGTCGCTCGATACCCATGAAGTTCAGCCCATCCTGCAAGCGTATGGCATGAACACGCTCCCTACCTGGATTGCCAGCGATAGCACCGAAGCGGTGCATATTGCCGAACAGATTGGTTATCCGGTGGCGCTGAAATTGCGTTCGCCGGATATTCCACATAAATCGGAAGTTCAGGGCGTCATGCTGTACTTGCGTACAGCCAATGAAGTCCAGCAAGCGGCAAACGCCATTTTCGATCGCGTAAAAATGGCCTGGCCGCAGGCGCGGATCCACGGCCTGTTGGTGCAAAGTATGGCTAACCGTGCTGGCGCTCAGGAGTTGCGGGTTGTGGTTGGGCACGATCCGGTTTTCGGGCCGTTGATCATGCTGGGTGAAGGCGGTGTGGAGTGGCGTCCTGAAGATCAAGCCGTCGTCGCACTGCCGCCGCTGAACATGAACCTGGCCCGCTATCTGGTTATTCAGGGGATCAAAAGTAAAAAGATTCGTGCGCGCAGTGCGCTACGCCCATTGGATGTTGCAGGCTTGAGCCAGCTTCTGGTGCAGGTTTCCAACTTGATTGTCGATTGCCCGGAAATTCAGCGTCTG
This sequence comes from Shigella sp. FC1544, assembly GCF_001722145.1. NCBI lineage: Bacteria > Pseudomonadati > Pseudomonadota > Gammaproteobacteria > Enterobacterales > Enterobacteriaceae > Shigella > Shigella sp. FC1544. Next base: position 2,918 of record NZ_MECT01000046.1, on the reverse strand, counting down.
GATATTCATCCTTTGCTGGCTTCTGGCAGTGAATTTACCGCGCTGGATGTCACGCTGGATATCTCGCCGTTTGAAGGCGATAACGAGAGTCGGCTGGCAGTGCGCCCTTATCCGCATCAGCTGGAAGAATGGGTAGAATTGAAAAACGGTGAACGCTGCTTGTTCCGCCCGATTTTGCCAGAAGATGAGCCACAACTTCAGCAATTCATTTCGCGAGTCACCAAAGAAGATCTTTATTACCGCTACTTTAGCGAGATCAACGAATTTACCCATGAAGATTTAGCCAACATGACACAGATCGACTACGATCGGGAAATGGCGTTTGTAGCGGTACGACGTATTGATCAAACGGAAGAGATCCTCGGCGTCACGCGTGCGATTTCCGATCCTGATAACATCGATGCCGAATTTGCTGTGCTGGTTCGCTCGGATCTCAAAGGGTTAGGCTTAGGTCGACGCTTAATGGAAAAGTTGATTACCTATACGCGAGATCACGGACTACAACGTCTGAATGGTATTACGATGCCAAACAATCGTGGCATGGTGGCGCTAGCCCGCAAGCTCGGGTTTAACGTTGATATCCAGCTCGAAGAGGGGATCGTTGGGCTTACGCTAAATCTTGCCCAACGCGAGGAATCATGAGTAAGGTACTGGAAATGTTGACCACTTAATCGGGACTGGTGTTATTATTGGCCGCTTATGTCGTCTGCATTGCACAGAGGACCCTTCAATGAACAGAGAAGAAATGCACTGTGATGTTGTCAAAATTTAAGCGTAATAAACATCAACAACACCTTGCCCAACTACCCAAGATTTCTCAATCAGTTGATGATGTCGATTTCTTTTACGCTCCCGCCGACTTCCGGGAGACGCTGCTGGAAAAAATAGCCAGCGCGAAGCAGCGCATTTGCATTGTCGCCCTGTATCTCGAACAGGATGACGGTGGCAAAGGCATTCTGAACGCGTTGTATGAAGCTAAAAGGCAGCGTCCGGAACTGGATGTGCGGGTGCTGGTCGACTGGCATCGTGCACAACGTGGACGCATTGGCGCTGCGGCATCTAACACTAACGCTGACTGGTACTGCCGCATGGCGCAGGAAAATTCGGGCGTAGATGTTCCGGTTTATGGCGTTCCAATCAATACCCGTGAAGCCCTTGGTGTTCTGCACTTTAAAGGCTTTATCATCGACGATAGCGTACTTTATAGCGGTGCCAGCCTGAACGATGTTTACCTGCATCAGCACGATAAATATCGCTACGACCGTTATCATCTTATCCGTAACCGTAAGATGTCAGACATTATGTTTGAATGGGTTACACAGAATATTATGAATGGCCGCGGCGTTAATCGTCTGGATGATGTTAATCGGCCAAAAAGCCCAGAAATCAAGAACGATATTCGTCTGTTCCGCCAGGAGCTGCGTGATGCCGCTTATCATTTCCAGGGCGATGCCGACAACGATCAGCTTTCCGTAACGCCGCTAGTGGGGCTGGGGAAATCGAGTCTGTTGAACAAGACCATTTTCCATCTTATGCCTTGTGCCGAGCAGAAACTAACCATCTGTACGCCATACTTCAACCTGCCAGCAATCCTTGTGCGCAATATTATCCAGTTGCTGCGCGAAGGGAAAAAGGTCGAAATTATTGTTGGTGATAAAACCGCGAACGACTTCTACATTCCGGAAGATGAACCTTTCAAGATAATTGGCGCATTGCCTTATCTCTATGAGATCAATCTGCGTCTTTTCCTGAGCCGTTTGCAGTATTACGTCAATACTGACCAGCTAGTGGTTCGGTTATGGAAAGATGACGACAACACCTATCACCTGAAAGGGATGTGGGTTGATGATAAGTGGATGTTGATCACCGGTAATAACCTGAACCCGCGCGCCTGGCGTCTGGATCTGGAAAACGCCATTTTGATCCACGACCCACAACTGGAGCTTGCGCCGCAGCGAGAGAAAGAACTGGAGCTGATCCGCGAGCATACCACCATCGTTAAGCACTATCGCGATCTGCAAAGTATTGCCGATTATCCGGTGAAGGTTCGTAAACTCATCCGCCGTTTGCGCCGTATCCGCATCGACCGATTAATTAGCCGCATCCTGTAATCACAACCCCGTCCTGTACGGGGTTTGTTTTTTGGAGGCCACGTTTTGCGTATTCTTTTTGTCTGTTCGCTATTGTTACTTTCTGGATGCAGCCATATGGATAACGATAGCTGGAGCGGGCAGGATAAAGCTCAACACTTTATCGCCTCGGCGATGCTTTCCGCCGCCGGAAATGAATATTCACAGCATCAGGGGATGAGCCGGGATCGCAGTGCCATGTTTGGATTGATGTTCTCTGTCAGTTTGGGGGCGTCAAAAGAGCTTTGGGATAGCCGCCCCGAAGGGAGCGGCTGGAGCTGGAAGGATTTGGCCTGGGATGTCGCCGGTGCAAGCACCGGCTATACCGTCTGGCAACTGGCCCGTCACTAAAGACGCATCCCCTTCCCTTTGCGATGTAGCATCAAAGAAACCAGAAACGCCACCACGGCCATCAAGGTCACATACCAGAAGAAGGCTGTTTCCATTCCTATTGATTTCAGCGACAACGCTACGTACTCCGCCGAACCACCAAATATAGCATTAGCGACCGCATATGACAGACCAACGCCTAATGCGCGAACCTGTGCCGGGAACATCTCAGCCTTCAGTATTCCACTGATTGATGTATAAAAACTCACTATCAGCAGGGCACACATCACCAGACCAAAAGCGGCATAATGAGGTAGCCTGAGTTTAACGGACACTCCTTCCTGAAATAGAATGGCATCAGAAGGAGCTAATAATGAGCAGAAAAAACCAACGTTACTCTAAAGAGTTCAAAGCCGAAGCTGTCAGAACGGTTCTTGAAAATCAACTTTCGATCAGTGA
>NZ_MECT01000045.1:0-10400 GCF_001722145.1 Shigella sp. FC1544 | reverse complement strand
ACGGTTGTGGCGCACGTCTTCGGTGAACGCACTCTGGCCACACTGGAGCGTCTTCTGAGCCTGCTGTCGGCCTTTGAGGTCGTGGTATGGATGACGGATGGCTGGCCGCTGTATGAATCACGCCTGAAGGGAAAGCTGCACGTTATCAGCAAGCGTTACACTCAGCGCATTGAGCGACATAATCTGAATCTGAGACAACATCTGGCAAGGCTGGGACGGAAGTCACTGTCGTTCTCAAAATCGGTGGAGCTGCATGACAAGGTCATCGGGCATTATCTGAACATAAAACACTATCAGTAAGTTGGAGTCATTACCCAAATTTGTGGTAATTATCCCAGAATGGAATATTTTCCTCGTCAAACCAGTGAGAATAAGAGGTTATCCAGGTCAGATTTTTATGTGGCTCGCCTTGTTTCTTATCTTGCAACCAGGGCAGCAAGGAAACGCCATCCAGCTTAAGGTCTTTTGGAATGCTGATATCGGCTGCATCAAGAGCTGTCGGGTAGAAATCCATTGCGGAAATCAGCTTGTCATAATTACCGGGTTGAAGTTTTCCTTTCCACCACATAAACATTGGGGTGTGAGTACCGCCAGGATAGGTCTGACTCTTATAGCCTTTTTGCGCCCCGTTCAGCGGCAGAGGACCATCGATAACCGCACCATTATCGGAGGTAAAGAGAATAATAGTATTATCATACTGTCCGTTTTTCTTCAGTTGTTCGAGAATGCGTTTTACACCCTGATCAACAGAATAAACGGAAGCGTAGTAGTTATCTGCTGTTTGACTACCGGTATTAAATTGCTTCTGATATTGATCCGGTGCAGGATTATCATTTGGCAGGTGCGGAGCATTATAAGCCAGGTAAAGCATAAAAGGCTGGTCAAGTGTTTTGGCACGATCAACAACGCCAATTGCCTCATCGGTTAACTGATCGCTGATATAACCTTTTGCGGGGACACGTTCACGATTTTTGAACAGTGAAGGGGAGTTGTAATATGCCGTTCCTGCAGCGTGGAATCCCATAAAGTAATCAAAGCCACGGTTTTGAGGTTGCCATTCTTCCGCAGAAAATGTGGTGAAGTTGTCATGATAGTCACGCGTTTGTTTATCTTCCGGTACCGGCACATTACTGATTTTTGACAAGTGCCATTTACCTACTGCTGCAGTGTAATAACCATGATTCTGGAATAATTCAGGCAAGAAAGTTTCTGTTAGCGGAATACCATCCTGAGCATCGGTATTGGAATAGACACCAAAGCGGGCGGGAGCTCGACCGGTCATTATTGCGGCACGGGAGGGGCCGGAAACACCGTGTGCCACATAGCCGTTAGTAAAACGTACGCCTTCATCCATTAATGAAAGGAGCGTCGGCGTTGATTTTTGTGCAGCTTCAATGGCTTTATCTATCCCTATTTTGTAGGTATCGACAACTTCACGATTTTCCATTGTTTTTGGGTCAAAAGATCCCTTATCAAAAGGAAGTTGTCCATAACCAAGATCATCCATGGTTAGTACGATAATATTTGGCTTTCCTTTGGTACTGTATTCAGTCGGCGTAAAGTCTGAGAAAGCAACGTTTGTTTTGGTTGCTTTCAGCTTTACATCATCTGCCGCATGAGCAGCAAATGCAGCCATACCAGATGCCAGTATCAAAGATATCGAGGTACTTACGACACTTTTCTTTAATGCAGACTTCATAAATGTTCCTCTTCTTATTGTACTTAATTCCGAAGTAATTTTACGAAGAGAAATAAGTGGATGTAAGTGAAGTTAGTCACATAAAGAGATAGCAGATTTAGCTAAAAAAAGGGAAATAACAGTCCATAAAGCGTTGACATTACTTTCTGTTCTATTAAGTAATTTCTCGCCGATAAACAACTAATTTATTGATATTTAATAAATTATTGCATTTTACTGACAAAATGCTGAATTGAGATCATAAATAATCATGCAACAGGTTATGCAAGTGCATAAATATGTGATGGATGTCACTTATTTATTTCAATAAATATATCGCCTAAAAACAACGCGGGGCAGGGAATGGCTGCCCCATATAATTCTTACGTAGCGTGCGTGGTTGACTACTCGTTAGCAAATAATCAAATAGCTAAAGCACTCATCGTGTTGCCCGTATTCATACCCGTGTGACTTTGACAACGGTACTCCTTAGAAACTCTCTTCGGACTGTTGCCGAAATGTTTGCGGAACGCATAAATAAAATAAGAAGTACTGGCATAACCACATTGTTCGGCAATTTTATTGACTGAACCTTCTACGCGTATCAAATTTTTTGCGTGCTGCATTCTGGCATCTAATAGAATCTGTGAGAATGTCGTTTGCTCTTGCTTTAGTTTTTTCTTCAACAGGCTTTCACTGATATACAGGCAGTCACAAATATCTTTCAGCTTCCATGGGTGCGCCAGCTTCATGTTGACAATATTTCTCACTTTTCCGGAAACGGATAGCACACCGTTAGTTAATAGTGTAATGAAACCTTTGCATGCGGCAAAAATAGACAGGCAAGAAAAAAGCAAAAGTTCTGAGAAATTATGATGATTGCGTTCTTCCGAGTTGAGATAAGCAATCATTTCATTAAGCAATCCAGTCGGTACATTTGAAGCACGTAAAAACTTCGCAGGAACAGGCACCGTCACTGTCTGGATGTTAGTGCATTGTAGATATTTTTTAATGGTATTTTCAGTAAATCCGATCTCTTTAAAATGCCGCTCATAAGGTTCAAAATGCGTACGAACAGCGTTATCTACCATCAGGATCTCGCCGTCAGAGAAGGCGTAATCTTTATCTAAAATGTTAGCGTTGAAGGCATGATGAATAAATATAACAGAACAAACGAGCGACATTTTATCTCCTTAAAACAATAAAGTTTTTATCGATACTTTTTTAACATTTCATATTTATAATTTGCTGTTTATTTTCAGTCTTGCAAACTATTGATAATGAAATGTGTAAGATCTCTTGCAATGCGACCCATTTCTGAAATACCCAGCTGATCAATTGCCGAAAAAAATGGCTATCAACGTAAGGGTCAGTAATAAGACAACCACAATTACAGACATGATTTCTTTATAGTTGTCTCTTTGCGTGATTTTGTTTTTCACTGTGGTCGCATGCATTTCAAATATGTTTATTTAGCGGATAACGTTAAAAATCGTTAATCAGTATGCTTAATATAACAGGCTGGAGAAAAGAGGAAATAGGACTGGCACTTCAGTACTGAGCGGAGTTTCTTACAGCTGTAGGCAGAGGTTTATATCTTATAGTGTGTGGTTTAATTTGATCAATGTGAGCAAATTGCGCGATAATAGTCAATGAGAAATTCTTCTGCTGTGCGGATGACAGCAGAAGAAATGAGGAGGCGAATTAATTTGATGGTTCTAATTCAACCGGAATACTTTTATAACCAGGAATGCCACTTAATGGATCGTGGTTATCAAGAGTTAGCATGTGATTCGATTCTGGAAAATAGGTCACCAGTGAGCGGTCAGCCATAGGGTAAATGACCACTTTTAATCTATCCATGCGGCGTGAGCTGCGCTTACCGTCTGGCGTAAGCGCAATAAGATTAACTCTTTCGCCGTTTTTTACACGGCAAATTTTAGCTTGTTTAGCACTCATAAAGACCACATCTCGTTGACCGAATACCCCTCGATAGCGATCATCCATACCATAAATCGTCGTGTTGTACTGATCGTGGCTGCGTACTGTCGCCATGACCAGCTTACTGTTAAACGCTGAAGAGGGATCTTCTAACAGCCCTTTGCTGGTAATGAAATTAGCCTTACCTGACGGCGTCATCCAGCGCCTTTCAGCAGCTGCATTTATCAGGTGAAAACCTCCAGGATGTCGGATGCGCTGGTTATAGTCGGCGAACTCTGGTAACACAGCTTCAATGTCATTGCGAATGCGATCATAATCTTCCACCAGATACTCCCAGGCTACCACGCTCTGGGGTAGTGCTGCCTGCGCGATTCCCGCGACCACTGCACACTCTGATTTCAGCATTACACCGGCGGGTTTTAACACGCCACGCGAGGCATGAATCATCGACATTGAATCCTCAACGGTTACCGCCTGCGCACCGCTTTTTTGCATGTCAATCTCGCTACGCCCCAGAACCGGCAGAATATAGCTATGCCGTGCGGTCAGCAGATGAGAGCGGTTAAGCTTAGTGGCTACGTGTACCGCCAAATCTAATTGCGTTAACGGTACAGCGCTCGCTTCCCGATCTGGCATTGCCAGTGCAAAGTTGCCCCCCATGCAGATCAATGCTCGAGCCTGCCCCGTGCATATTGCTTGCATGCTGGCAATTGCAGCATGTCCAGGTGCATGAGGTGGGGTGAAGCCATAGCGCTCACCCAGGCGAGCCAGAAACTCTGCAGACGGTTTCTCGGTGATACCGACGGTTCGGTCGCCCTGTACATTAGAGTGACCTCGTAGTGGGCAGATACCCGCACCAGGCTTGCCAATGTTACCTTTCATCAACAGCAGATTGACCAGTTGCTGTACATTCTGGGTACCATGTTCGTGCTGAGTGATCCCCATTCCGTAACAGATAATGGTGCGATCGGCAGCGGCATATGCGTCAGCCAGTTCGGCGATTTGTGTCTGACTTAGTCCAGAAATACGTTCGATATCTTTCCACTCGGAATTGAGAACGTCACGGCGTAGCTCGTCAAAGCCGACGGTATGCGTTTGAATAAATTCGTCATCAAGCAATGAGGGCCGACCTGCGGCACTTGCAGCATCATCGCGCTCAATTAACAGGCGCATCATCCCCTTGAGCAACGCCATATCGCCACCAATGCGCACGTTGTAGTACGCACTGGCCAACTGAGTCTCAGAGTTCGTCAGCATTTCAAACGGGTTTTGCGGTGCGGTAAATCGCTCCAGGCCACGTTCCTGTAGAGGATTGATGGCGATCATTTTCGCTCCCCGTTTCACTAAAGCGCGCAACGAAGTCAGCATGCGGGGGTGGTTTGTACCAGGGTTATGCCCAATGCAAATGACTAAATCGCACTTCTCAAAGTCTTCCAGCAACACAGTCCCTTTACCCACGCCGATACTCGCTGCCAAACCCACACTGGTCGGTTCATGGCACATGTTGGAGCAGTCGGGAAAGTTATTGCTCCCGTATTCACGGGCAAAAAGCTGATAAAGAAAGGCAGCTTCATTGGAAGTGCGGCCCGAAGTATAGAATTCAACCTGATTGGGATCACTATAGCTTTGAAGGCGTGCGCCAATTTCGTCGAAAGCTTGTTGCCAGCTTAATGGCTTGTAACAGTCGCTGACGGCATCATATTTCAAAGGCTGAGTGAGACGTCCCGCAGCCTCAAGCTCGTGATCTCCCCAGGTAAGTAATGATTGAACCGTATTCTCAGCAAAGAAAGAGGCATTTACCTGCTTATCCGTGACTTCCCAGGCGATTGCTTTTGCGCCGTTTTCACAAATGTCGAATGACGCACTGTGCTTAGGATCTGGCCATGCACAACCCGGACAGTCAAAGCCCTCTGGCTTATTCATGTCAAACATGGCAATAACATCCTGGCGTATATCCATCTGCTTACGTACTGCATTCGCTACGGATTTAACAGCACCCCAACCACCTGCAGCACCCTGGTAGGATTCAATTTTTTTCTTCATCTACTTATCCTGTGTGGAAATGAATTATTAGGATTTGTAATAGCGATGATGCACAGTACATACAAAGGGATTATCGCCAACATGGATATATAAGAGTAGGGGACTACTCTCTTTCTATTTTTAATCTATTATCGTTAAACAATAGATTAAATACGATAAGTTAAGCATCATCTCTCATAGTGTTTAAATTAACATATTTTTCAATATAAAAAATAAGACTCTGGCTTCAATTGTGCGCGGATTTTCTTACAGGTGTAGGATAATAGCCTTCACAAAATAATTATCCGCGCAATTTTCGTGAATGGAGCGCATAGACTAAGATCAAAATCACAATTATTCATAGATAAAAGTGACACCAATGACTGACTGGACGGTTCCGGCTGCAACCTTGTTTCCTGTTTGTCCATAGGTTGCGCTTAAACCCAGAGATACTTTGCTTTTATTTACTGTCCCTAGGGAGACATTTTCTCCCGTAGCCAGTATTTTTCCATTACGCATCAGAGAGACACCCACTTCCCATTTCTGATACCGTAGTGGACTCATTCCCGCAAGCTGCCTGAAGTGTTGATGGAAAGAGGGCGTGCTCATTTGCACGCGGTTTGCCAGCTTGAGTCTTCAACGCTGGGAAGATGCGGCAAACGGCAAATCTGCATACCAGCCAGCCTATATCCGTCATGCACAGGCCAATTATGAAAGAGGAGAGGCTTAAGTTCTGGAACCCTGAACGAATAACGACTACCAGAAAAGCACTTCGCATCACTCAGATATGATTTAACATAATATACATTATGCGCACTAACATAAACCAAGGGAGAATCCAGTCGTTGGCGGTCATGGTTGCTTATTAACAACGACCAAACCCCATATCTCACTTACTACCGTATTCTCGGCTTAACCGTCCATGCAACCTCAACACATTGGTTTCAACTGCCGTCACCACGTTCTCCGGAAAATCTGTCGGTAATGAAGTCTTCACGTTATCCAGTGCTGCCGGAATCATTCTGGCAAAGTCACTTAGGATTTCATGCATCTGCACTTCCGGGAATCTCAGCACCGTTGCTGTCGCCAAAAAATGTCGCGGATAAATTTTATCGATTGCCATTTTTTTGCCTTTGGATGCGTTAAGCCCCATTGCCAGTTTGAGATCGCTGATGTGTATTCCCGTACCGCCAAGGACCGGAAATGCTGAAATGATGTCGTAAAATGGCGTGAGTCGATAACTGCCGCCAGCCTGAATAAATACGGAGAAGTTTTTTGCATGGCCATCCGTTGCGCCAATCAACCACTGGAAGAATATCGTTGGATATTACAGCGCACTAAGACCGCACGAATATAACGGTGGGTTACCCCCAAACGAATCGGAAAATCGATACTGGAAAAACTCTAACTCGGTGGCCAGTTTTTGTTGACCACTTCACATATTCACGATCAGAGCGAACGACGCTTTGTGGTGGAATGTGACGGCGAAAAAGCCGGTCTGGTGGAGCTGGTGGAAATTAACCATGTACATCGCCGGGCAGAATTTCAGATAATTATCTCCCCGGAGTATCAGGGGAAAGGTCTGGCAACCCGTGCCGCCAAATTAGCAATGGACTATGGCTTCACCGTTCTCAATCTCTATAAGCTGTATCTGATCGTCGATAAAGAGAATGAAAAAGCGATTCACATTTACCGCAAGCTTGGCTTTACGGTTGAAGGTGAATTGATGCATGAGTTTTTTATTAATGGTCAATATCGTAATGCCATTCGCATGTGTATATTCCAGCATCAGTATCTGGCAGAGCACAAAACACCAGGTCAGACTCTCCTGAAGCCGACCGCACAATAGCATTAATAATAATCGATCGTATTTTTGATGGTGTAAACCCGTTCGACGGCGGGTTTTACTCCTTCATCAACAATGATCAGCTGACAGTCCACCGGATTGGCGTGACTGTCATATTCACAGCTCTGTTTTACATTACCAACTCGTTGATTATTCAGTAAAGTAACCGCTGTGTAATCTAATTTTTTGATCGGGTCCGTTGATGGCGTGGCGCTGACAGATAATGTTTTGTCGTTACTTTTCGTGGTTTTACCCAGTGGATAACCCTGATCATCATAGCGATATTCCATCTGCATTTGTTTGCTGCTGGCTTTAATCACGAAGCCATTATCATCGGTTTCCCAACTCACCCCGGCAGAAGGTAATTCTGCTAGCTGGCATTTTCCCTGTAAACGTACTCTCTTCTCCAGCGTCTCGGCATCACGGTAATAATTGGCGTCCAGTACCAGAGCGACCACGGTATTATTTTCCAGATCCAGTAATTCGAGTGAATCAAAACAGCCTTCTTCCGACAAAGTCCCAGAAACACGTTTCGTCACTTCACCTTGCTCATCCATTAATGTCTGAGTGAAATCTTTTACCGGACCACGCAGCGGATCAAAATCGAATTCATTAGAGAAACTGGCCATCTCAGGGGTAAATGAAAGTGTTACCTCTGTGCGGTCACATCCTGTGAGGAATATCGCGAGTAAGCATGGTAGTAATTTGTATTTCACAACAGTCACCAGAGAGTAGAGATGATTCTCAATCATAGTAGCAAATACAGTACTTTACACGTTAAATGCTATGCTTAAAGAAGTTATCTTCGCGTAAGGAGCTTATGATGAAACTCTCAACCTGCTGTGCCGCGCTTCTGCTCGCCCTCGCCTCACCCGCGGTACTCGCCGCGCCGGGATCCTGTGAGCGCATACAGAGCGATATATCACAGCGCATTATCAATAATGGCGTACCCGAAAGCAGCTTCACATTAAGTATTGTACCCAATGACCAGGTTGATCAGCCTGATTCCCAGGTCGTCGGGCATTGTGCTAATGATACGCATAAAATTCTCTACACCCGCACCACCAGCGCTAACGTCTCTGCTCCCGCGCAGTCTACCCAGGATGGCGCGCCTGCCGAACCGCAGTAATACATTATCGACTGAACGCCGGATATGACACATCCGGCGATTTGAACATACAACATAATCCCACCTTATTACTCATACCCTTCTATTGATGTGGATTAATAATTCTTAACCCAAAATGGGTAGACCTCCTCTATTGTTAGCGCGCTAAATATTCAATACATAAACATTTATATAACGATAAAGAACAGGGAGTGAGTTATGTCCAAAAATGACCGAATGGTGGGCATCAGCCGCAGAACACTCGTTAAATCAACAGCGATAGGTTCTCTGGCGCTGGCTGCAGGCGGTTTTTCTTTACCGTTCACCCTGCGCAGTGCAGCGGCAACGGTACAACAGGCCAGCGAAAAAGTGATCTGGGGTGCCTGTTCCGTCAACTGTGGTAGCCGCTGTGCACTTCGTCTACATGTTAAAGATAATGAAGTGACCTGGGTGGAAACTGACAATACCGGCAGCGACGAGTACGGCAACCATCAGGTACGCGCCTGTTTGCGCGGTCGCTCCATCCGCCGGCGTATTAATCATCCCGATCGCTTGAATTACCCAATGAAACGCGTGGGTAAACGCGGTGAAGGCAAATTCGAACGGATTAGCTGGGATGAAGCCCTGGATACTATCGCCAGTAGCCTGAAAAAAACCGTCGAACAATATGGCAATGAGGCTGTATATATTCAGTACTCTTCGGGGATTGTTGGCGGCAATATGACCCGCTCTTCGCCATCAGCCTCGGCGGTCAAACGCCTGATGAACTGCTACGGCGGTTCACTCAATCAGTATGGCTCCTACAGCACCGCGCAAATCTCCTGTGCCATGCCCTACACCTACGGCAGTAATGATGGCAACAGCACCACGGATATTGAAAACAGCAAGCTGGTCGTGAAGATGAATGGCTTCCTATTCGCCCGGGCACCGATGCCGCGCTGGTTGCGGGTATTGCCTGGGTATTGATTAACGAAAATCTCGTTGATCAACCTTTTCTCGATAAATACTGCGTCGGCTATGACGAAAAAACCTTACCCGCAGATGCACCAAAAAATGGTCACTATAAAGCCTATATTCTTGGTGAAGGTGATGATAATACAGCGAAAACGCCGCAGTGGGCTTCGCAAATTACCGGTATCCCGGTGGACCGTATCATCAAACTGGCGCGTGAAATTGGCACAGCAAAACCCGCTTATATCTGCCAGGGCTGGGGGCCGCAACGCCAGGCAAACGGCGAACTGACTGCACGCGCTATTGCTATGTTGCCTATTTTGACGGGCAATGTCGGCATCAGCGGCGGAAATAGTGGCGCGCGTGAATCGACCTATACCATTACCATAGAACGCCTGCCGGTGCTGGATAATCCGGTCAAAACGTCAATCTCCTGCTTCAGCTGGACAGATGCTATCGATCATGGTCCGCAAATGGGTAATGACTCCAACTTACTGATAGTGTTTTATGTTCAGATAATGCCCGATGACCTTGTCATGCAGCTCCACTGATTTTGAGAACGACAGTGACTTCCGTCCCAGCCTTGCCAGATGTTGTCTCAGATTCAGATTATGTCGCTCAATGCGCTGAGTGTAACGCTTGCTGATAACGTGCAGCTTTCCCTTCAGGCGTGATTCATACAGCGGCCAGCCATCCGTCATCCATACCACGACCTCAAAGGCCGACAGCAGGCTCAGAAGACGCTCCAGTGTGGTCAGAGTGCGTTCACCGAAGACGTGCGCCACAACCGTCCTCCGTATCCTGTCATACGCGTAAAACAGCCAGCGCTGACGTGATTTAGCACCGACGTAGCC
>NZ_MECT01000044.1:0-42355 GCF_001722145.1 Shigella sp. FC1544 | reverse complement strand
GCCATGGCAAACAAGCTGGCACGAACAGTATGGGCGATAACCGCCCATGACCGTAAGTATGACAGGAACCACGTCAGTATCAGACCATATTAATCGCTGATACCATTAAACAATGAACTCTTAACAAAAGGGTGAATGCTGAAAGGTTGCTATGGCGGCCAGAGTGATGACAAAGACAGGTAAGACCGTGACTCACTAAACCTGAACAGTATTTTGGGCTTGAAGTCCGCCGTGAAAATAAGGGGTGAGTCGGCGAATTACATAGGGGCTCGCAGCGTTACGGCTGCAATAAAGCCGGATATAAAGCTGCAACCTACCCGTCATGTCAAAACAATGGATGCCTTGCAAACGGGATGCGTTCATATAAAAATATTATGGACCACACAAAATGATGACTAAAACCCAAATAAATAAATTAATAAAAATGATGAATGATTTAGACTATCCATTTGAAGCACCGCTCAAGGAATCATTTATTGAAAGTATAATCCAAATAGAATTTAATTCTAATTCAACTAATTGCCTGGAGAAGTTATGTAATGAAGTTAGTATTCTTTTTAAGAATCAACCTGATTATCTTACTTTTTTAAGAGCAATGGATGGATTCGAAGTTAATGGATTACGATTATTTAGCCTCTCGATTCCAGAACCTTCAGTTAAAAACCTTTTTGCCGTAAATGAATTTTATAGAAATAATGATGATTTCATAAACCCTGATCTACAAGAACGGTTAGTGATCGGGGATGATAGCATTTCAATATTTACTTATGACATTAAAAGTAACTTTTTTGAAATTAGAGATAATATTGGCACAGAAAATATATTCAGTTCGTTTAGTGATTTCTCTTCATTCTTAAACGAAATCATGGACAGTTGTTCATAATAATCAAAAGGAAACAAAAATCATTGTAAACCATGCCATCTTTTTAGAGATTACCAGCAGAAAATTCCTTGTTCGAAATTTAGCAGTGCAAGCTATGGAAAAACTTACAACGGAACTACACTCCTTAAGTGAGATGGACCGAAGACATGTAGTCTCTATTTTAGCCGAAATAGCTAATGGCTATGATGATTTTAATGACATGTTGATTTATTTAGAATTTTACCCGAATCATAAGATTCTGATATCTTAAATAAGAAAATCCCGTTCGACGTTCTGAAAAAGAAATCATAAAATATTAGCAGATACTTATTTCGTGACTATATCTTATCCGATGAACTTTTTTCAAAACCAGCATTTAATAATATCTTTGACGAAGATGAACGCGTCTTTGCTCAATGTATCACACAGGAATAATAATATAACACTCAACAATAATATTTATTATAATTATGATTACTTATCACGACGCATTCGCGAAAGCGAACCATTACCTTGATGATGCAGATCTCCCGGTCGTCATTACTCTACATGGACGCTTTAGCCAGGGCTGGTATTTCTGTTTCGAAGCACGAGAATTTCTCGAAACTGGAGATGAGGCCGCGCGCTTAGCTGGTAACGCACCTTTTATTATTGATAAAGACAGTGGTGAAATTCATTCTCTGGGAACGGCAAAGCCGCTGGAAGAATATCTACAGGATTACGAAATAAAAAAGGCTACCTTCGGCTTGCCCTGACAAAATAGCCCTCTTCCCACGAAGAGGGCCGCTAACCTTAGTACCCCGCCGTTAAATCATCCACCGAGCGCGGGTCGGATGCGCCGTACAACTCACCGTCCGGCCCAACCATAATGCTTTGTGTACTGCCCATCGCCTCTTTCAGCGCCACTTTCTGACCTTTTGCTTCCAGCAGCTTGAGCGTATCCGGGCTAAACCCTTTTTCGACACGCAGCTCGTCCGGCAACCACTGATGGTGGAAACGCGGCGCATTGGTCGCTTCGGCGACGTTCATGCCATAATCGATGCTATTCACCACCATTTGCAGCACTGTAGTGATGATCCGGCTCCCGCCAGGGCTACCGGTGACCAGCCAGGTTTTACCGTCTTTCACCACAATCGTTGGTGACATTGACGACAGCGGACGTTTATTCGGCCCGACGGCGTTGGCATCACCGCCCACCAGCCCGTAAACGTTCGGTACGCCCGGTTTAGCGGAGAAATCATCCATCTGATTATTAAGCAGAATACCGCTCTCGCCCGCGACAATGCCCGTACCGAAGGTGGTGTTCAGCGTATAGGTCACCGCCACCGCGTTACCATCTTTATCCACCACTGAGTAATGGGTAGTTTGATTGCTCTCATAAGGCGCAAGCTTGCCGGGGCGAATTTCGCTGGATGGCTTCGCTTTATTGATATCAATTTGATCGGCAATAGATTTGGCATAGGCTTTATTGGTCAGCGCCTGCCACGGTACTTTGACAAAATCCGGGTCGCCAAGATATTCCGAGCGGTCGGCGTAGGCGTATTTCTCCGCTTCTGCCATGATTTGCATCGCATCGGCGCTGCCAAAGCCGTATTTCTTCATATCGAAGTTTTCCAGAATATTGAGGATTTGTACGATATGGATCCCGCCGGAGGATGGCGGTGGCATGGAGTAAACCTGATACCCGCGATAATCGCCACTTATCGGTGTGCGTTCGACCGCTTTATACGCCGCTAAATCTTCTTTAGTGATCAAGCCACCGTTTTTCTGCATCTCCTGGGCAATCTGTTCCGCTATCGTGCCTTTATAGAATTCGTCCGGGCCGTTTTCGGCAATCATCTCCAGGCTCTTTGCCAGGTTCGCCTGCACCAGCTTGTCGCCCTTTTTCAGCGGTTCGCCCTCTTTCCAGAAGATAGCTTTGCTGTTTTCGTGATTCGGCAACACTTCGCTACCGTAGGTTTTGAGATCGTCTGCCAAAGCATCGTTAACGATAAAACCATCGCGTGCCAGTTTGAACGCGGGCTGCACCACTTTGTTCAACGGCATAGTGCCGTACTTATCCAACGCCAGCGAGAAACCAGCGACCGTACCGGGCGTGCCGGAAGCTAGATGCGAAGTGAGTGATTTTTTGCTGTCCGGGTTGCCCTGGTCATCAAGGAACATATCGCGGGTCGCTTTAGCGGGTGCCATCTCGCGGAAATCGATAGCGGTGGTATTGCCATTTTTCGAGTGGATCAGCATAAAACCACCACCGCCCAGATTCCCTGCCTGCGGATGCGTTACCGCCAGCGCGTAGCCCACCGCCACGGCGGCATCAACGGCATTCCCGCCCTCCTTTAGAATATCTACCCCCACTTGGGTGGCAGTGGCATCGACAGACGCCACCATCCCCTGTTTCGCGCGTACCGGATGGAAGATATCTTCCTCCACGCCGTAAGAAACAGGAGGCGCGGCGACGGCGCTAAAACAACTTCCTGAGAGCAGAGCAGCAATGGCTACCCGGCGTAAAAACGTCGGTTTTATCATCGTTATTCTCCAGAGATTAAGGGGCAACCCCAGCTAAGCCTGGTATATAACTCTGAATTAATCATCGTTTTGTCGGGAAGCGAGTAAACTTAAAGGATATCTTCAGAGGAGGATACGCGATGAAACGACTTCTGATTCTTACGGCACTCCTGCCGTTTGTCGGCTTTGCACAGCCCATTAATACTCTGAACAACCCTAACCAGCCGGGGTATCAGATACCCAGCCAGCAGCGGATGCAAACCCAGATGCAAACTCAGCAAATCCAGCAAAAAGGGATGCTGAATCAGCAACTGAAAACGCAAACTCAGTTGCAACAGCAGCATTTAGAAAACCAGATAAACAATAATTCTCAGCGGGTGTTGCAGTCACAGCCGGGGGAGCGAAATCCCGCCCGGCAGCAAATGCTGCCCAACACCAACGGCGGGATGTTAAACAGCAACCGTAATCCGGATAGTTCGTTGAATCAGCAGCATATGCTGCCGGAGAGGAGAAACGGCGACATGCTGAATCAGCCCAGCAAGCCGCAGCCTGACATTCCGTTGAAAACTATTGGGCCGTAAAGTTCGGACCAATCACGTCAATCGCATCGGTACAGATGCAATCCACGCCCCAGCGCAGCAACTCTGCCGCGCGCTGGGGTTTATTGACGGTATAAACCAGAATCCGTAATCCGGCGTCTTTCAACTGCATCACTCGCGCTTTATCGAGTAACTTATGATTGAGATGAATAGAGACGCAGCCCAGCCGCGCGGTCAGTTCGCGCCAGTCGTCGCGCCACTCATCAAGCAATAAACCACGCGGCAGTTCCGGTGCCGCCAGCTGTGCAGCTTCTAAAGCATCAATCTCAAACGATGACAGCAGCGGCGGCGTCATACCGGCCCACAGTTGGCGTGCCGCCAGCGCCACCATTTTGCCCGTTAATGGTCCAGTGCCAGTGGTGGGTTTGATTTCGATATTCGCCATCATCCCGTGTTCGCGACAGCGTTCCGCCACCTGCGAAAGCAACGGCAGCGGCTCACCTTTAAACGCTTTGCTGTACCAACTGCCCGCATCCACGCGCAGTAAATCCTGCCAGTTCAGTTCACCCGCGACGCCCCAGCCGTTGCTGGTGCGTTCGAGATTGTCGTCATGGAGCAGGAAGATCTCGCCATCTTTCGATAACTTCGCGTCAAATTCGATCATCTTATGACCGTATTTTGCCCCGACGTCGATTGCCGCCAGGGTGTTTTCCGGGGCCAGCTTACCGCCGCCACGATGAGCGACGATGCGGGGATAAGGCCAGTTACTCATACTCGTTGTCCTGTTTCACCATCAAAAAGATGCAGCTGATTTTCCGCCAGATGCAGCCACAGCGTGCTGCCTGCCGTCGGGCGCTCCTGATGCGCCAGTCGCACCACCAGCTTCTGCTCGCCCCAGCGTCCGTGCGCCAGGTTATCTGCGCCGAGGATCTCCAGCGTGTCCATCACCAGCGGTACGCCGCCTTCTGCCTGCGAGCTTAACACAATATGTTCCGGGCGAATGCCGAGAGTCATTTTACGCCCGGCATACTGACGGTAGCCACCGTTTAGCGGCAGCTCAATACCGCCGTCCAGTTCGAAATGCGTGCCTTCGTTATTCACGCGGCCTGTCAGCAGGTTCATCGCCGGACTGCCGATAAAACTCGCTACAAACAGGCTGGCGGGCTTTTCGTAGACTTCAACTGGTGTGCCAATCTGTTCGGCAACGCCGCCGTTCATCACCATTACTCGCTGGGCGAGCGTCATCGCTTCAACCTGATCGTGAGTAACGTAGAGTGAAGTCGTTTTCAGGCGACGGTGCAACTGTTGCAGTTCAAGACGCATCTGCACGCGCAGCTTGGCATCGAGGTTAGAGAGCGGCTCATCAAACAGGAACACCGCCGGATCGCGCACAATCGCGCGGCCCATCGCTACACGCTGACGCTGACCGCCGGATAGCTCACGCGGGCGACGTTTGAGCAGACCGTCCAGCTCCAGAATGCGCGCCGCTTCTTTAACGCGCTCGGCAATTTGCTGCTTGCCCATGCCGCGAATTTTAAGCCCCCACGCCATGTTTTCTTCGACGCTCATATGCGGATAAAGCGCGTAGTTCTGGAACACCATCGCAATCCCGCGATCTTTCGGCTCCATTTCAGTCACGCGCTGGTCGTTGATCCAGATATCGCCTTCGGTCACCCGCTCCAGCCCGGCAACCATACGCAGCAGCGTCGATTTCCCGCAGCCAGACGGCCCGACCATCACGATAAATTCGCCATCAGCCACATCAAGGGTCAGCGGTTTAATGACCTGGGTTTTGCCATCCCAGCTTTTGGTTACTGCCTGTAATTTCAGTCCTGCCATCTTATTTCTCACTATCGACCAGGCCGCGCACGAAGGCACGCTGCATCACTAAAACAATCACTACTGGTGGGATCAGGGTTAACAACATCGCCGCCATCACTGAGTTCCATTCCGTGGTGCCTTCGCCAGTGGCGATCATCCCTTTGATCCCTGCCACGGTGGTGCCGAGATCCACGTCGGTAATAATCAACAACGGCCACAAATACTGGTTCCAGCCGTAAATAAAGGTGATCACAAACAGCGCCGCCAGATTAGTTTTGGAGAGCGGAAAAACGATGTCGCAAAAGAAGCGCATTGGCGATGCGCCGTCGATCCACGCCGCTTCCACCAGTTCATCCGGCAGCGTCATAAAGAACTGGCGAAACAGAAACGTGGCGGTCGCCGAGGCCATCAGCGGCAGCGTTAAACCGGCGTAGCTGTCGAGCATCTTCAGGTTGGCGATGACTTCCACCGTCGGGAAGATACGTACTTCAACCGGCAGCATCAGGGTGATAAAAATCATCCAGAAGAAGAGGTTACGTAGCGGAAAACGAAACCAGACAATGGCAAATGCCGAGAGCATCGAGACGGTAATTTTGCCGAGCGTAATGCTGAACGCCATCACAAAGCTGTTAAGCAACATCCGCCAGAACGGCGCGCTATTCGTACCTACCCCGTTAACCCAGATGTTGTGGATATTTTCCAGCAGATGTGTGCCGGGGATGAGCGTCATCGGCGCGGCATAGACGGCCTGTTTATCCAGCGTCGCCGCGACAAACGCCACGTACAGCGGGAAGAGGATCACCGCGATCCCGAGGATCAGCATGGTATGGCTGAATATCGTCAGCCACGGACGGTTCTCAATCATTGGTAACGCACCTTGCTTTCAACATAGCGGAACTGCACCACCGTCAGCACGATGACGAGGAACATCAACACCACCGACTGTGCGGCAGACGAAGCCAGATCCAGTCCGGTAAAACCTTCGCGGTAGATCTTATAAATCAGCGTCGTGGTGGCCTGAACCGGCCCGCCGGACGTGGCGGCGTCGATCACCGGGAAGGTGTCGAAGAAGGCATACACCAGGTTCACTACCAGCAGGAAGAAACTCACCGGGGCGATAAGCGGCAGCGCAATCTTAAAGAAGCGGCGAATCGGCCCTGCACCGTCGATGGCTGCGGCTTCGATCAACGAACGGGGAATGGAGTGCAGCGCGGCATAGAAGAACAGAAAGTTGTAGCTGATTTGCTTCCACACCGAGGCAAACACCACCAGAAACATTGCCTGACCGCTGTTTTGCGCGTGGTTCCAGTCGTAGCCGAACTCAGCGAGAAAATGGGTGATCAGCCCGCGACCGGGGTTAAACAGGAAGATCCACAATACGGCGGCAACGGCGGGAGCCACGGCATACGGCAGCAGCATCAAGGTTTGATAGAAACGGCTGCCGCGCACGATGTACTCCACCAGCGCCGCAAAGAACAGCGATACCAGCAAACCGCTGACGGTGACAAAGGTGCTGAATTTTATCGTCGTCCAGAAGGAGTCTAGATAGTAGCTGTCATGGAACAGCGTGACGAAGTTATCCAGACCGACAAACTGGCTGGAGAAACCAAACGGATCGACGCTTTGCAGCGAGTACCACAACGCTTCGCCCGCAGGCCAGATAAAAAAGATAACGGTGATGATGAGCTGCGGCGCGACCAGCAGATAAGGCAGCCAGCGCGAGCGGAACACCGGACGGGATGATGACATTACGGTTAATTCCTGAACTGTGCCGGATGCGCTTCGCTTATCCGGCCTACACGCGATGCCAGGTCAGATAAGCGAAACGCATCCGACATTACACTGATTAAGACTTCGTCGATTTCTCAAAGCGGCGCAGTAACTGGTTCCCACGCTCAACGGCGGTATCCAGTGCCTGCTGTGGTGTCTTCTTACCGGTCCACACGCTCTCCAGCTCTTCATCCACAATCACGCGGATCTGCGGCATGTTGCCCAGACGCAGCCCTTTGGTGAACGGCAACGGCGGCTTATTCAGCATCTGACGCGTCGCGGTATCCGCCCCTGGGTTTTTCTCATAAAAGCCCTGCTCACGGGTCAGGTCATACGCTGCTTTGGTGATTGGCAGATAACCGGTTTTCTGATGCCACTCGGCAGCGTTTTCTGGCTTCGCGAGGAAATCGAGGAACTTCGCCACACCGGTATACGTTTCTTTATCTTTACCCTGCATCACCCACAGGCTGGCTCCGCCGATAATGGCGTTTTGTGGCGCATCTTTCGCATCGGCGTCGTAAGGCATCATGCCTACGCCGTAGTTAAATTTGGCGTACTCGCGAATGTTGGCAAGAGAACCGGAAGAGGCGGTGGTCATCGCGCAATCACCGTTATAGAACTTCTCGGTGGATTCATCCTTACGACCGACGTAGCTGAAGTCGCCCTTCTTGTTCATCTCCTCGAGCATGGCGATGTGTTTCACCTGCTCCGGCTTGTTGAACTCCAGCACCGCATCTGTGCCGTCAAAGCCGTTGTTTTTGCTGGCAAACGGCAGACCGTTCCAAGCGCTAAAGTTTTCCAGTTGGATCCAGCCCTGCCAGCCGCTGGCGTAGCCGCACTTCATGCCGGAGGCTTTCAGTTTCGCGGCATAGTCCGCCAGATCCTGCCAGGTTTTCGGCGGCTGTGCCGGGTCTAACCCCGCTTTCTTGAAGGCGTCTTTGTTGTAATAGAGAACGGGAGTCGAGCTGTTGAATGGCTGGGAGAGTAAGTGGCCCGTTTTGCTGTCGGAGTAGTAACCGGAAACCGTCGGCACAAACTGCGACTCATCGAATTGAATCCCCGCCTCTTTAAACACGTCATATTACCGGTTTAATGGCTTTCGATGCCATCATGGTGGCGGTGCCAACTTCATAAACCTGCAAAATAGCCGGAGCGTTGCCGGTACGAAATGCGGCAATCCCCGCGCTTAAATTCTGTTCGTAGTTGCCTTTATAGGTCGGTACAATTTTGTAATCCGGATTTTCGGCGTTAAAACGTTGGGCCAGAGAATACACCTCTTTACCCAGTTCCCCTTCCATAGAATGCCAGAACGGAATGGTCGTCACTGCCTGTGCATTCCCCATTAACGCCAGTCCGAGCGCCAGTGCTGAAGCTGTATAATGTAACGGTTTCATCGTTTATCTCTCTTGTTGTACCGAATGCGCGAATTCACGCGTTTTATGCTCGCGGGGTAACATGACATGCTCGAATTACAGAAAAATAACTTTTTTGTTACATTTGTAAGATAGTAAGGTGTCAGAAAGATGACAAGGCGGTGACGGCGTGGGTGAGGGAAAATGGGAGATGGGGCACGGATAAGCGGAAAAATAGAAGGTCTGAATCAAACTCTACAGATTACTCATCGTTTCATGCCGGATGCGGCGTAAACGCCTTATCCGGCCTACAAGATCGTGCAAATTCAATATATTGCAACTCACCCAGTAGGCCTGATAAGCGCAGCGCATCAGGCAATTTTACATTTGTCACCTGTCTCAAAGGAGTCTTTTGACTCCTTATCAATCAACGTGTTATTACCCGCCTAAATACGCACTTCTCACTGCTTCGTTCGCCAGCAGCGCGTCGCCGGTATCGGAGAGCACCACATGGCCGTTTTCCAGCACGTAGCCGCGATCCGCCAGCTTTAGCGCCTGGTTGGCGTTCTGCTCGACGAGGAAGATAGTCATCCCCTGCTCGCGCAGCTGCTCGATGGTGTCGAAAATTTGCTGGATGATAATCGGCGCAAGACCGAGCGATGGCTCATCAAGTAGCAGCAAACGCGGGTTGCTCATCAGCGCGCGACCAATCGCCAGCATTTGTTGCTCACCGCCGGACATGGTGCCTGCCCGCTGAACACGGCGCTCATGCAGACGTGGAAACAGTTCATACACCCACTTTATGCGCTCCTGGAACTGGTCGCGTTCGGCAAAAAAGCCGCCCATCGCCAGGTTCTCTTCCACCGTCATCCGCGAGAAGACGCGACGCCCTTCCGGGACAATCGCTACCGCTTCGCGCATGATTTTCGCCGTCTGCCAGTCGGTAATGTCTTTATCATCAAACACAATTCGCCCGCTGGCGGCGCGCGGATCGCCGCATAACGTGCCGAGCAAGGTGGTTTTCCCCGCCCCGTTCGCGCCAATCAGCGTGACAATCTCGCCCTGATTGATATGCAGGCTCACCTCATGCAGCGCCTGGATTTTGCCGTAGTGGGCGCTGACTTTGTCAAAGGACAACATGACTTTTTCCATCTTATGCCTCACCTAAATAGGCACGGATCACGTCCGGGTTATTACGGATTTGCTCCGGCGTACCGTTTGCCAGTGGCGTCCCCTGATTGACCACGTAAATTCGGTCCGAAATTCCCATCACCAGCTTCATATCGTGTTCAATCAACAAGATAGTGGTGTTGTGATGATTGCGCAGTTCGGCAATCAGCTCATCCAGCTCTTTCGTCTCTTTCGGGTTAAGACCTGCCGCAGGTTCGTCGAGCATTAAAATCTCCGGCTGCGTCACCATGCAGCGGGCAATCTCAAGACGGCGCTGGTCACCATAGGCCAGGTTACTCGCCTGACGGTTGGCGTGTTCCAGCAAACCAATGCGCTCAAGCCAGGTCGCGGCGCGATCGAGCGCTTCGCTCTGGGCGCGACGGAAGGATGGCGTTTTCAACAGGCCAGAGAACAGCCCGGTTTTCAGTTGCTGATGCTGCGCCACCAGCAGGTTTTCAATCACCGTCATTTCACGGAACAGACGCACATGCTGGAAGGTACGCACCACGCCCATGCGGGCAATTTGCTGCCCCGGTAAACCTTCCAGATGCTGATCGCGCAGTAAAATGGTGCCTCCAGTGGGTTTGTAGAATCCGGTCAGGCAGTTAAAGACTGTGGTTTTTCCGGCACCGTTAGGACCGATTAACGAGACGATCTCCTGCGGGTACAGTTCAAGATTGACGTTGTTCACCGCCAGCAGGCCGCCGAAGCGCATCATCAGGCCGTTCACAGATAATAATGGCTGACTCATGCCTGCTCTCCTTTCGCTGCGCCGTTTTTCAGCTTCAGTTGCGGGCGCGTCATGGGCAGCAAGCCCTGCGGACGCCAGATCATCATCAGCACCATCAAACCACCGAGCATTAACATGCTGTATTCGTTGAAATCACGCATCAACTCGCGCGACACCACCAGCAAAATTGCCGCCAGAATCACCGCAAACTGCGATCCCATACCGCCGAGCACCACTATCGCCAGTACAAACGCCGATTCAGCAAAGGTGAAGGATTCCGGGCTGACAAAGCCCTGGCGCGCAGCAAACAGCGTTCCGGCAAAACCGGCAAACGCGGCACTGATGGTAAAAGCGGTCAGCTTGATACGACGCGGGCTTAAGCCCAGCGAACGGCAGGCGATCTCATCTTCACGCAACGCTTCCCACGCACGCCCCAGCGGCATCCGCAGCAGGCGGTTAATGACAAACAGGCTTAGCACCACCAGCAGCAACGCCACCAGATACAGGAAGATGACGCGATCGGAGGGATCGTATTTCAGGCCAAAGAAATTACTGAACGTGTCCCAACCGCCTTCACGGGCTGTACGGCTGAACTCAAGGCCGAAGAAAGTCGGTTTCGGGATCTGACTGATTCCGTTCGGGCCGCCGGTAATTTCGGTGTTATTGAGCAGCAATATGCGCACAATTTCGCCGAAGCCGAGGGTAACGATCGCCAGATAATCACCGCGCAGACGCAGCACCGGAAAGCCGAGCAGGAAGCCCGCCGCCGCTGCCATTAACCCGGCAATCGGCAGACAAGTCCAGAAGCCCAAGCCGTAATAGTGATTGAGCAGCGCAAAGGTGTAAGCGCCGATGGCGTAAAAACCGCCGTACCCCAGCACCAGCAGACCAGAAAGACCAACAACCACATTCAGCCCGAGACCGAGGATAATGTAGATCATGGTCAGAGTGGCGATATCCACCGTCCCACGTGACACCATAAACGGCCACGCCACCGCAAGCACCAACAGCGCCACGAGGAACAGTTTCTGCTTCACCGTGGAGCCATCAATCGCGGGCAGAATAAACTTCGGTCCGGAAACGCTTTTTAGCCCTTTCTGGAAAGCCGGTCGCAAAAGCTGGAAGAAAAAGACCACCGCCGTGCCGATAAACACCCACTGCCAACGGATGTCTGAAGCCGTGTCGACCACCAGTTTGGTGCCATCCAGCTCCAGTTGCACGCCCATAAAGACGCCCGCCAGAACAAAAAACATCGCGGCAGAGAGCAGCGCCATTGCAATATGCATCGGTTTCATACTTTCTCTACCTCCGGGCGACCCAGAATACCGGTCGGCATCACCAGCAGCACCAGAATCAGCAGGGCAAATGAAACCACATCCTTATATTCCGTACTCAGATAGGCAGAAGAGAGCGCCTCCGCAATCCCCAGGATCAGCCCACCAATCATCGCCCCTGGAATGCTGCCAATCCCACCGAGCACCGCAGCGGTAAAGGCTTTCATCCCGGCCATAAAGCCGATATAGGGGTTAATGACGCCGTAGAACTGACCGAGCAGTACGCCAGCCACTGCCGCCATCGCCGCGCCAATAACAAAGGTCAAAGCAATCACCCGGTCGGTGTTGATGCCAAGCAGGCTCGCCATTTTCAGATCTTCCGCGCAGGCACGGCAGGCGCGCCCCATACGGGAATAACGAATGAAAATCGTCAGCGCCAGCATGGCGAGGAAAGTAACAATCCAGATCACTGCCTGCATGGTGGTAATAGAGGCAGAGAAGTTTTCGCTATGCCCCACCACCCACTGACCGTTAAACAGACTGGGCAGCGCCACGTCACGCGAACCTTCAGTCAGGCTAACGTAGTTTTGCAGGAAGATGGACATGCCGATTGCCGAGATGAGCGCAATCAGGCGCTTAGAGTTACGCACCGGGCGATAGGCTACCCGTTCGATACTCCAGCCGTAGGCGCTGGCAATGACGATTGCGCCGACGAATCCCGCCGCCACCAGCAGCCAGCCGGTATCAATGCCCATCATCATCAGCGCGGCGATGATCATAAATGAGACGTAGCTGCCAATCATATAAACCTCGCCGTGGGCGAAGTTGATCATGCCGATAATGCCGTAAACCATGGTGTAGCCGATGGCTATCAGCGCGTAGGTACTGCCCAGCGTGACGCCGTTAAACATCTGCTGCAAGAAATACAAAAACTGCTCAGACATAAGGTAACCTTTCTAAACCCGCCCGCATTTTACGGGCGGTGGGATGATCACTTGGCTGCCGTGGATGAACCGTCGGCGTGCCACTGGAAGACACCAAAATCAAATCCCTTAAGATCGCCTTTTTCATCCCAGTTCAGCGGCCCAATCACGGTGTTTGCACCGTTAGCTTTTAAATCTTTCACCAGCGCCAGCGGCTCATCGCTGCCAGTACGCTCAAGGGCAGTCGCCAGAGATTGCACCGCCGCGTAGGTGATCCAGACATAAGGCCCGGACGGATCTTTCTTGTCTGCTTTCAGCGCATCAACGATGCCCTGGTTTGCCGGATCCTGGTCATAGCGTTTTGGCATAGTGACCAACATGCCTTCGGCAGCATCACCGGCAATATTCGACAATGATGCGTTACCCACACCTTCCGGCCCCATAAACTGAGTTTTCAGGCCAACGGAACGGGCCTGGCGCAGCATCTGCCCCATTTCCGGGTAGTAACCGCCGTAGTAAACGAAGTCGATGTTTTCTTTTTTCAGGCGGGCGATCAGCGCGGAGAAATCTTTCTCCCCGGCGGTAATACCGTCGAAGAAGACGACGTTGGCGTTAGCCGCTTTCAGCCCGTCCTGCACCGAACGCGCCAGCCCTTCGCCATACTGTTGTTTGTCGTGAATGATGGCGATGCGCTGGGGCTTCACCGTCTCAAGAATGTATTTTGCCGCCGTTGGCCCCTGGGAAGAGTCCAGCCCGGCAGTACGCATAATGTGTTGATAACCGCGTTGGGTCAGCTCCGGGTTGGTAGCTCCCGGTGAGATCATCAGAATACCTTCGTCTTCGTAGATATCTGATGCAGGTTGGGTAGAAGAAGAACACAGATGACCAATAACGTATTTAATGCCGTCATTAACGATTTTGTTGGCGACCGCAACGGCTTGTTTCGGGTCGCAGGCGTCGTCATATTCCACGCCAACCAGCTTGTCGCCCTTAATTCCCCCTTTGGCATTAATGTCTTTAATCGCCTGACGCGCGCCGTTAAATTCCATATCGCCCCACTGGGCAATCGGGCCGGACATCGCGCCGACAACGGCGACTTTAATATCGTCAGCCATAGCGGTGTGTGAAATTGCCAGTGCAATCATCCCTGCGATGATAGTTTTCGCATTCCGTTTCATAGTCAAAAATCCCCATTCGTGATGTTGTGTTGCTTTGTTTTTATGTGTTAACAAATCAGACTGTTCTTTTTTTATACTGCACTGTTTTTGCCTGTCTGATTAAGGGTTTAGCGCAGTATTTTGTGATAATAGTGATTAAAATCCCTATCTTTCAGTCGATTAAGAACAGATAATATTCTGAATTTATTGATAGATAAACAGAAAAAAGTGCCTTTGTCAGCATAAAATAACGGCACAAAGGGCGGAATAATTCACTACCATTCAGGGGATTATGCTGGGTATTTTTCATTCTCTAATGTTTTAACTTTGTAATTATTGCTGTTAAAAAATTAATCACCTGCCAAAAGAAATAAAAAAGAGAAAGCCTCCGATTAAATTATTTCGCTACACTGGTTCCACTTTTGTGATTTACACGGGTTACCCATGAAGCTGACCATCATTCGATTAGAAAACTTTAGCGACCAGGACCGGATTGACCTGCAAAAGATCTGGCCGGAGTATTCCCCTTCCTCTTTACAGGTTGACGATAACCACCGTATCTACGCCGCGCGTTTTAACGAGCGCCTGCTCGCTGCCGTACGGGTAATCTTAAGCGGCACCGAGGGAGCACTGGATTCCCTGCGTGTGCGGGAAGTCACCCGACGTCGCGGTGTGGGGCAATATCTGCTGGAAGAGGTTTTGCGTAACAATCCTGGCGTTTCATGCTGGTGGATGGCGGATGCAGGCGTGGAAGATCGCGGTGTGATGACGGCGTTTATGCAGGCACTGGGATTTACGGCGCAACAGGGCGGCTGGGAGAAGCATTAATCGTCAAGTTGATTTCAAAAGTGATGACCAACGAGAAATTGCCTGATGCGCTACGCTTATCAGGCCTACAATGTGTGTTGCAATTTACTGATTTCTTTGGATCTTGTAGGCCGGATAAGGCGTTTACGCCGCATCCGGCATGAAGCAACGTACTCGATATTAGCAATTTGGCGGCAACCCAAAGTTGCCGATTAATGATTACTTCGCATCGGTCGCCGTGCCGTTGGCGTGCCAGTCAAATACGCCGAACTCAAAGCCTTTCAGATCACCTTTCTCATCCCACGTCAGCGGACCCATCACGGTATCCACGGAGTTCGCTTTCAGGTATTTGGCGATCTCAGCCGGATCGTCAGACTGATTCAGGCCCGCCTGCAAAGATTGCAGCGCGGCGTAGGTGGTCCAAACGAATGCGCCGCTTGGGTCCTGTTTTTTCGCTTTGATGGCGTCAACAATGGGTTTGTTCGCCGGAACCTGATCGTAGTTCTTCGGCTTGGTCACCAGCAGCCCTTCCGCTGATTCGCCCGCAATGTTAGACAGCGAAACGTTAGCCACACCTTCCGGCCCCATAAACTGAGTTTTCAGCCCTGCCGCGCGTGCCTGACGCAGGATTTGCCCCATTTCCGGGTGATAACCGCCGTAGTAAACGAAGTCGATATTCTCTTTTTTCAGACGCGCCACCAGCGTTGAGAAATCTTTTTCCCCGGCGGTGATACCATCAAAGAACACCACGTTAGCATTGCCTTTCTTCAGGCCGTCCTGCACCGCTCGCGCCAGACCTTCGCCGTATTGCTGTTTGTCGTGAACGATAGCAATACGCTGCGGTTTCACTTTCTCAAGAATATATTTCGCCGCCGTTGGCCCCTGGTCGGAGTCCAGGCCGGTGGTGCGCAGGATCAGCTGATAGCCACGGGCGGTCAGCTCCGGCGCGGTTGCCGCTGGGGTGATCATTAAAATGCCTTCGTCTTCGTAGATATCAGACGCAGGCTGCGTTGATGAAGAACAGAGGTGACCAATCACATATTTAATGCCGTCGTTAACGACTTTGTTCGCCACCGCAACCGCCTGTTTCGGGTCACAGGCATCGTCATATTTTACGATTTGCAGTTTGTTGCCTTTAATGCCGCCTTTAGCGTTGATATCCGCAACCGCCTGCTCTGCGCCGGTAAACTCCTGGTCACCGTACTGCGCAACCGGACCGGACATTGCGCCCACGACCGCGACTTTAATATCTTCTGCCAGAGCCATATTGCTGAATGCCAGCGCGATACATCCTGCCAGTAACGCTTTACCCTTTATATTCATCCTGAGAATCCCCATTCTTCTGGTTATTACGTGTGTTGTGGTGTTGTGATTCAGCACTTTATTTCGTTTTATGCATGACTACCCGTGCTTTAGCAGCATACTCTGCTAAAACATACCCCATTTTTATGATATTGGAATAGCTATTTTGACAGTTTATTAACAATCTGCGTGGGGATTGACGTTTTGCCGGAGGGGGAATTGATTATTGTAGAGGCCCAAAAAACAAAAACCCCGGACTCTCATCCAGGGTTCTCTGCTTAATAGCGGAAATTACGCTTCTATAGCAGCGCGCAGTTTTTTCATCGCGTTCTTTTCCAGCTGGCGTACACGTTCAGCGGAAACACCGTAACGGTCAGCCAGTTCCTGCAACGTGGACTTGTTGTCTTCGTCCAGCCAGCGCGCGCGGATGATGTCCTGGCTGCGTTCGTCCAGACCTTGCATCGCGTCGGTCAGACGGTTTGCCGCCTGCTCTTCCCAGTTATCATCTTCGATGCCGTCGGCAAAGTTAGATGATTTATCCTGCAGATAGAGCACCGGTGCCATCGGCTGGCTGTCGGAATCGTCGTCGGAAGACAGGTCAAAGGTCATGTCCTGTGCCGCCATACGTGATTCCATCTCACGAACGTCTTTGCTGGTTACGCCCAGTTCACGGGCCACCATTTCGACTTCATCCTGGTTAAACCAGCCCAGACGCTGCTTAGTTTTACGCAGGTTGAAGAACAGTTTGCGCTGCGCTTTGGTGGTCGCAACTTTGACGATACGCCAGTTACGCAGAACGTATTCGTGGATCTCTGCTTTGATCCAGTGAACGGCGAAGGAGACCAGGCGCACACCCACTTCCGGGTTGAAACGGCGCACTGCTTTCATCAGGCCGATGTTACCTTCCTGAATCAAATCCGCCTGTGGCAGGCCATAGCCCGCATAATTACGAGCAATATGAACAACAAACCGCAGGTGAGACAGGATCAGCGTTTTAGCTGCTTCCAGATCGCCATGGTAATGCAGCTTTTCAGCCAGCGCCCGCTCCTCGTCAGCCGACAACATCGGCCACGCGTTAGCTGCCCGGATGTAGGAATCCAGGTTGCCAACTGGGGCTAAAGCTAAACTTTGCATTTTGTCAGTCATTCAAATCCTCTCAATCGATATCTTCTGGCGCTTCAGTGGTAGCAACAACTGTGCCAGAGCTTAAGAGCAACGAGGTTATCATTCACTGTTTTATCAGACCGTGATTTTATCCACAAGTTCAATGCAAGCTTGTGAATAAATTACGCACAAAATGTGACATAGAGATGAAATACCGGGAAGAGACAACGGGATCTCTTTCCCTGCTACGGAACCCATTGCAGGGAAAGAGTATAACACGCTTTTATTATTCAGGCGTAAAGTGGCGTAAATGTTGTACCGTGGCAAGCCACGCTGCCACCCAGCCAATCATCGAGCATACCAGCAGCAATAGCAGGCATTCATCGAACGATAAACCATTGATATCAAAATTCGTTCCGAAAACCTGTGCCACTTCCGCAACCGCCGATGACAATCGCAGCACCAGAATTTCTGACAAAATTAATGACAACAATGCGCCAGAAAATCCCAGCAGTGCGCCACCATACAGGAACGGGCGAAGGATGAAACCATCCGTCGCACCAATCAGTTTCTGCACGTTGATGGAGTCACGGCGAGCAAAGATGCTCAGACGTACGCTGTTGCCGATGACGAGGAACACTGCCGCCACCATCAACACGCCGATCATCGCCGAAACGCGCCCGACCAGCCCGGTCAACGCCGCCAGACGGGCAAACCAGCTGTCATCCATCCGCACTTCGTCAATGCCGTTAATCTGCGTGATACGATCACGCAGCGTATTGAGTGATTCCGTCCCCTGAAAATCGAGTTTCGGGATCACCACCGCCACTGCCGGAAGCGGGTTTTCTTCCAGCATATCCAGCGCACCACCAAAACCAGACCAGTTACGGAACTCGCCCAGTGCGTCTTCACGAGAAAGATAGTTCACTTTCTCCACGCCTTGCTCGGCCTGCAACTGTGCCACCACGCCCGCAGCGGCGTCATCGTCCAGCGTTTTTTGCAAGTAAACAGTGATTTGCGGTGACGGATAATACTGCGTCGCCGCCTGATTAACGTTTTTGTACACCATATAACAGACGCTGGGCAGCGTCAGGGAGATGGCGATAACCATCACCGTTAAAAACGTGGCGAACGGTTTGCTTTTCAGATCCTGCAATGCGCCGTGGAAGGCATAGCGCACCTGTTCGTTGAAAACGTTGGTTTTGCGATTTACCGGTTTTGGCGAGGATTTCACGCGTTTCGGTGCGTTACGACCGCCGTCGCCTGAGCCGCCGACCGATTTACGGAAGCGATCCAGACGCCCACCAAACTGCCGAATATGATTGATTGCATCGCGCTTATTCATGGCCCACGCCTCCATGCAAGTGACCATCGCTCAGGGTGAGCATGCGATAGGAACGCCGTGAAATCAGGTTGATGTCGTGCGTTGCCATCAATACGGTTACCCCAACGCGGTTAAACTCTTCAAACAGACGTAGAATCCCTTCCGACAACGCGTCGTCTAGGTTACCGGTCGGTTCATCCGCCAGCAGTACCGCGGGCTTATTCACCACCGCGCGGGCAATGCCAACACGCTGTTGTTCACCGCCGGAAAGCTGAATAGGGAAGTTCTTCGCTTTGTCCAATAGCCCGACTTTATCCAGTGCCGCCGACACCCGGCGACGAATATCGTCACCGCTGGCACCAGCGATAATCAGCGGGATCGCCACGTTATCGTAGACAGTACGGTCCATCAGTAGATGGTGATCCTGGAAAATCATGCCAATCTGGCGGCGCAGAAACGGAACTTCACGGTTTTTCAGACGCGTGATGTCATGGCCGCTAAACCAGATTTTCCCGGCGCTGGGCCGCTCAATCCCACAGATCAGCTTCAGGAGGGTACTTTTCCCTGCGCCGGAATGACCGGTCAGAAACGCCATCTCACCCGGCTGCATATGGAACGTAACGCCCTGCAGCGCCTGTCTCCCACCGAGATAAGCCTTGCTGACATGTTCAAAGCGAATCATTGTTAATCCTCTCGGGCAAAAAGTGCCTCTATAAAGTCGTCCGCCTTAAACGGACGCAAATCCTCAATACGTTCGCCGACACCAATGTAGCGGATAGGGATACCAAACTGGTCAGCCACCGAGAAAATTACCCCGCCTTTCGCCGTGCCGTCCAGTTTCGTTAGCGTGATGCCGGTTAAGCCAACGGCTTCGTGGAACAGTTTGGCCTGGCTTACCGCATTCTGCCCGGTACTGGCATCAATAGTCAGCATAACTTCATGCGGCGCTTCAACGTCGAGTTTCTTCATCACGCGGACGATTTTCTTCAACTCTTCCATCAGGTGCGATTTGTTCTGCAGGCGTCCGGCGGTATCGGCAATCAGGACGTCGATATTACGCGCTTTAGCTGCCTGAATGGCGTCGAAGATAACAGAGGCGGAATCCGCACCGGTATGCTGGGCAATCACCGGAATATTGTTGCGCTGACCCCAGACCTGAAGCTGTTCAACCGCTGCTGCACGGAAAGTATCGCCCGCCGCCAGCATCACCGATTTACCCTGCAGCTCAAACTGACGTGCCAGCTTACCAATCGTCGTAGTTTTACCCACACCGTTGACGCCCACCATCAGGATCACGAACGGCGTTTTACCTTCAACATTCAGCGGCTCATCGACTTTCGCCAGAATCTCGCCCATCTCTTCTTTCAGCAGGCCATAGAGCGCCTCGGCATCACGAAGCTGCTTGCGGGATGCGCCTTCCGTCAGATTGGTGATAATTTTACGTGTGGTTTCCACGCCCACATCGGCGATCAACAGCTGTTCTTCCAGCTCCTCAAACAGATCATCGTCGATTTTTTTACCGCGGAACAGGCTGATAAATCCGGAACCGAGATTTTCTTTGGTTTTTAACAGGCTGCGTTTCAGGCGCGCGAAGAAACCTTCTTTGGTCGGTTTTTCCTGCTCCTGAGCGATTTCTTCCACCGGCTGCTCTTCTACCGGAGGAACCACCATCACCGCCTCTTCTGCCTCTTCTGCCGCTTCGGCAGCCAGCGCCTGTGCTTCCAGCTCTTCGTCGGTGATTTCTTCTTTAGCCGCTTCTTCTTCCGCCGCTTCGACAATCTCTACGGTTTCCGCTTCAGCCTGCCACTCTTCTGGCGAAACCTCTTCGGCGTTGACGTCTTCCGGCAACGGCAGCTCTTCACGTTCGATAGCCACTGGCTCCGGCGTTTCTTCTACGACCGGTTCCGGCTGTGCAACGACTTCCGCTTCAGGCTGCGCTTTTTCACTTTCAGCAACCTGTTCAGTGACTTCCACAACGTCGGCAGCAAAAGTTTCCGCCTCGGCTTCAGTATGCGCCTGCGGTTGCTCTTCGACGGCTTGTTCAGAAGCCTTCGCAGGCTCTTGCGCCTGAACGATTTCTTCTACAACCGGTTGTTCATTCTGAACTTCTGTCTCTTTTTCCGGGGTCTGCTCTTTTTGACCAAAGCCCAGCCAGGAAAAAAAGCCACGTTTTTTTTCTTTCGCCATTTGCGACTACACTCCTCGCTGTTGCTTCATGGCACAGCGTTAACGCTATGTACATAGCAGCTAAAAAAATGATGAAATAGTCTATCACTTAACTTAATTCACATCACCGCCTGCAAGTATGTGTTATCTGGCGGATTGAGCAATTTATCATGAAAAAACCGAATCATTCCGGCAGCGGCCAAATCCGCATTATTGGCGGGCAGTGGCGAGGCCGTAAACTCCCGGTTCCTGATAGCCCAGGTCTGCGCCCCACCACCGACCGCGTACGCGAAACGTTGTTTAACTGGCTGGCTCCGGTCATTGTTGACGCCCAATGTCTGGATTGCTTCGCCGGGAGCGGCGCGCTGGGACTGGAAGCGTTATCGCGCTACGCTGCGGGGGCCACGTTGATTGAGATGGATCGCGCGGTTTCTCAGCAGTTAATTAAGAATCTGGCGACACTAAAAGCAGGCAATGCACGCGTGGTGAACAGCAACGCGATGTCATTCCTGGCGCAAAAAGGTACACCGCATAATATCGTGTTTGTCGATCCACCGTTCCGCCGTGGCTTGTTAGAAGAGACGATAAATTTACTGGAAGATAACGGCTGGCTGGCTGACGAAGCCCTGATTTATGTCGAAAGCGAAGTCGAAAACGGTCTGCCCACTGTTCCGGCAAACTGGTCATTACATCGGGAAAAAGTGGCGGGTCAGGTGGCTTATCGGCTGTATCAACGCGAAGCACAAGGAGAAAGTGATGCTGATTAATATTGGTCGTTTGTTAATGCTCTGCGTTTGGGGATTTTTAATCCTCAATCTGGTGCATCCCTTCCCGCGCCCGCTGAATATTTTCGTTAACGTGGCGCTGATTTTTACCGTGCTGATGCATGGTATGCAGCTGGCGCTATTGAAATCCACTTTACCGAAAGATGGCCCGCAGATGACCACCGCCGAAAAGGTGCGGATTTTCCTTTTCGGCGTGTTTGAACTGCTGGTCTGGCAGAAGAAATTTAAAGTTAAAAAATAACCTTATTGTTCGCCAACAAAGCTAACACAGCGCGTTCCTTTATAGCTCAGCGTACCTTTATCGCCCACTGTCAGGGCATGGTACTGCTGGGCGTCGAGGCGAAACGTCTGCTCCATTCCTCCGCTTTGCGGTTTGAAGCTTGCCTCATAGCGCATACTGGTGCCTGCCGGAGTCACTTCCTGCTGGCGCGAACGGCGATCGTTAATCGGTTTTTCCCGCTTGTTGCTCACCACCACCAGCTTTTGCTGGAGCGGAGCCATATCATTATCAGCTTTTTCCCGTCGCTGTTGCATAAAACGAAACGATGCGGCGACGACAATTAAGCCAATGATAACAATAAAGAAAAGAGGTGGTTTGCTCATCTTTATCCCTCATCGGAAAATGCGGAAATAAGCATACCCTGCCAGTTATGGTGTTGTCATCCGTCCACCCTCGCCACTAAACTGGAAGCAAGACCGTAGGCATTCCGCTTACGAAAAAATAACGAATTCAAGGAACTAAGATGCTTTGGTCGTTTATCGCTGTCTGTCTTTCCGCATGGCTATCTGTGGATGCATCGTATCGTGGGCCAACCTGGCAACGCTGGGTGTTTAAACCGTTAACCCTTCTTCTCCTGCTGTTACTGGCCTGGCAAGCGCCGATGTTCGACGCCATTAGCTATCTGGTGCTGGCAGGGCTGTGCGCCTCACTGCTGGGCGATGCGCTAACCCTGTTGCCACGTCAACGTCTGATGTACGCCATCGGCGCGTTTTTCCTCTCGCACCTGCTGTACACCATCTATTTCGCCAGTCAGATGACGCTCTCTTTCTTCTGGCCTCTGCCACTGGTGTTGCTGGTTCTGGGTGCGCTGTTACTGGCGATTATCTGGACGCGGCTGGAAGAGTATCGTTGGCCTATCTGCACGTTTATCGGCATGACGCTGGTGATGGTGTGGCTGGCAGGTGAACTGTGGTTCTTCCGTCCGACCGCTCCGGCGCTCTCTGCGTTTGTTGGCGCTTCGTTGCTGTTTATCAGTAACTTTGTCTGGCTGGGGAGCCACTATCGCCGACGCTTCCGTGCGGATAACGCGATTGCTGCGGCCTGCTACTTTGCCGGTCACTTCCTCATCGTCCGCTCACTGTATCTCTGATAAAACTTGACTCTGGAGTCGACTCCAGAGTGTATCCTTCGGTTAATGAGAAAAAACTTAACCGGAGTATGCCATGTCGACACCTGACAATCACGGCAAGAAAGCCCCTCAATTTGCTGCGTTCAAACCGCTAACCACGGTACAGAACGCCAACGACTGTTGCTGCGACGGCGCATGCTCCAGCTCGCCAACGCTCTCTGAAAACGTCTCCGGCACCCGCTATAGCTGGAAAGTCAGTGGCATGGACTGCGCCACCTGTGCGCGCAAGGTAGAAAATGCCGTGCGCCAGCTTGCAGGTGTGAATCAGGTGCAGGTGTTGTTCGCCACCGAAAAACTGGTGGTTGATGCCGACAATGACATTCGTGCACAAGTTGAATCTGCGGTGCAAAAAGCGGGCTATTCCCTGCGCGATGGGCAGGCCGCCGACGAGCCACAAGCATCGCGCCTGAAAGAGAATCTGCCGCTGATTACACTAATCGTGATGATGGCAATCAGCTGGGGTCTGGAGCAGTTCAATCATCCGTTCGGGCAACTGGCGTTTATCGCGACCACGCTGGTTGGGCTGTACCCGATTGCTCATCAGGCATTACGGCTGATCAAATCCGGCAGCTACTTCGCCATTGAAACCTTAATGAGCGTAGCCGCTATTGGTGCACTGTTTATTGGCGCAACGGCTGAAGCTGCGATGGTGTTGCTGCTGTTTTTGATTGGTGAACGACTGGAAGGCTGGGCCGCCAGCCGCGCGCGTCAGGGCGTTAGCGCGTTAATGGCGCTGAAACCAGAAACCGCCACGCGCCTGCGTAACGGTGAGCGGGAAGAGGTGGCGATTAACAGCCTGCGGCCTGGCGATGTGATTGAAGTCGCCGCAGGTGGGCGTTTGCCTGCCGACGGTAAACTGCTCTCACCGTTTGCCAGTTTTGATGAAAGCGCCCTGACCGGAGAATCCATTCCGGTGGAGCGCGCGACGGGCGATAAAGTTCCTGCAGGAGCCACCAGCGTAGACCGTCTGGTAACGCTGGAAGTGCTGTCAGAACCGGGTGCCAGCGCCATTGACCGGATTCTGAAACTGATCGAAGAAGCCGAAGAGCGCCGCGCCCCCATTGAGCGGTTTATCGACCGTTTCAGCCGTATTTATACGCCAGCGATTATGGCCGTCGCCCTGCTGGTGACGCTGGTGCCACCGCTGCTGTTTGCCGCCAGCTGGCAGGAGTGGATTTATAAAGGCCTGACGCTGCTGCTGATTGGCTGCCCGTGTGCGTTAGTTATCTCCACGCCCGCGGCGATTACCTCCGGGCTGGCGGCAGCAGCGCGTCGTGGGGCGTTGATTAAAGGCGGAGCGGCGCTGGAACAACTAGGTCGTGTTACTCAGGTGGCGTTTGATAAAACCGGTACGCTGACCGTCGGTAAACCGCGCGTTACCGCGATTCATCCGGCAACGGGTATTAGTGAATCTGAACTGCTGACACTGGCGGCGGCGGTCGAGCAGAGCGCGACGCATCCACTGGCGCAGGCCATCGTGCGCGAAGCACAGGTTGCTGCACTCGCCATTCCCGCCGCCGAATCACAGCGGGCGCTGGTCGGGTCTGGCATTGAAGCGCAGGTTAACGGTGAGCGCGTGTTGATATGCGCTGCCGGGAAACATCCCGCTGATGCATTTGCTGGTTTGATTAATGAACTGGAAAGCGCCGGGCAAACGGTTGTGCTGGTAGTACGTAATGATGACGTGCTGGGTATCATTGCATTGCAGGATACCCTGCGCGCCGATGCTGCAACTGCCATCAGTGAACTGAACGCGCTGGGCGTCAAAGGGGTGATCCTCACCGGCGATAATCCACGCGCAGCGGCGGCAATTGCCGGGGAGCTGGGGCTGGAGTTTAAAGCGGGCCTGTTGCCGGAAGATAAAGTCAAAGCGGTGACCGAGCTGAATCAACATGCGCCGCTGGCGATGGTCGGTGACGGTATTAACGACGCGCCAGCGATGAAAGCTGCCGCCATTGGGATTGCAATGGGCAGTGGCACAGACGTGGCGCTGGAAACCGCTGATGCAGCATTAACCCATAACCACCTGCGCGGCCTGGTGCAAATGATTGAACTGGCACGCGCCACTCACGCCAATATCCGCCAGAACATCACCATTGCGCTGGGACTGAAAGGGATCTTCCTCGTCACCACGCTTTTAGGGATGACCGGACTATGGCTGGCGGTGCTGGCAGATACGGGTGCGACGGTGCTGGTGACAGCGAATGCGTTAAGATTGTTGCGCAGGAGATAAGGCAAACCGATCGCAACATTGAGCGCGATCGGTCCCCTCGCCCCTCTGGGGAGAGGGTTAGGGTGAGGGGAAAAGGCGGCATCGAAGCCAATCAGCCCCCATCAACCGCCTTTACGAATCAAATAACGATAAGGCAGTCCATCCGTCTCTTTCGCAACCAGTTCGTGTTCCATAAAGGTACAAAACCCAGGAATATCGCGGGTAGTGGCCGGATCGTCGGCGATAATCAGCAACGTTTCGCCGGGCTGCATATTGCGCACAGTTTTGCGCACCATCATTACGGGTTCCGGGCAGCGCAGGCCAAGTGCGTCGAGTGTGTGGTCAGGGCTGGAAAAGAGATCGGTCATTTTCTTCTCATCACATAAAAAAACGGCGCTAGTTTACGCCCTGTGAGTCCGTAAGCAAACCAGGTTAACGATTGCGTGAAAATTAACCATTGCATTGTCAACGTAAAGCAGTATCATGCTGCGGCTCGAAAAAAGGGTAAGCACGTTATTATGTTAAGGTAACAGACGTGTCGTACGTATTGGGTTCCCTCACCCCAATGGTTAATCAAAAAGGTACAATATGAACGTTTTCTCGCAAACTCAACGCTATAAGGCGTTGTTCTGGTTATCGTTATTTCATCTGCTGGTGATCACCTCCAGTAACTATCTGGTTCAGCTTCCCGTCTCCATTTTGGGTTTCCATACCACCTGGGGCGCGTTTAGCTTCCCGTTTATTTTCCTTGCTACCGACCTGACCGTGCGTATTTTTGGCGCACCGCTGGCCCGTCGTATCATCTTTGCGGTGATGATCCCGGCGTTGCTGATCTCCTACGTCATCTCGTCGCTATTCTATATGGGTTCCTGGCAGGGATTCGGCGCACTCGCCCACTTCAACCTGTTTGTCGCCCGTATCGCCACCGCCAGTTTCATGGCCTACGCGCTGGGACAGATCCTCAACGTGCACGTTTTTAACCGCCTGCGTCAGAGTCGCCGCTGGTGGCTGGCACCGACAGCGTCCACACTGTTCGGTAACGTCAGCGACACGCTGGCCTTTTTCTTCATTGCCTTCTGGCGTAGCCCGGATGCCTTTATGGCTGAACACTGGATGGAAATCGCGCTGGTCGATTACTGTTTCAAAGTGTTAATCAGTATCGTTTTCTTCCTGCCAATGTATGGCGTATTACTCAATATGCTGTTGAAAAGACTGGCAGATAAATCCGAAATCAACGCTTTGCAGGCGAGTTAAAGGTTCGTTATCAGAGTTGTGATAAGATGGATGAATGAGCCGTTATGGCCGTTTATCGAAAGGAAGAAGTCAATGCGCAATCTGGTTAAATATGTCGGAATTGGCCTGCTGGTTATGGGGCTTGCGGCCTGTGATGATAAAGACACTAACGCTACGGCGCAGGGTTCGGTCGCGGAAAGTAACGCTACCGGGAATCCCGTCAACCTGCTTGATGGCAAGTTAAGTTTCTCGCTGCCAGCGGATATGACCGACCAGAGCGGTAAGCTGGGAACGCAGGCCAATAACATGCATGTCTGGTCCGACGCCACCGGGCAGAAAGCAGTCATCGTCATCATGGGCGATGATCCGAAAGAAGATCTGGCGGTGCTGGCGAAGCGTCTGGAAGATCAGCAACGTAGCCACGATCCGCAGCTGCAAGTGGTAACCAATAAAGCCATTGAGCTGAAAGGTCACAAAATGCAGCAGTTAGACAGTATTATCTCCGCGAAAGGCCAGACGGCGTACTCTTCCGTTATTCTGGGTAACGTGGGTAATCAACTGCTGACCATGCAAATTACGCTGCCCGCTGACGATCAGCAAAAAGCGCAGACCACCGCAGAAAACATCATTAATACGCTGGTTATTCAGTAAGTTTTAAGATGATGAGGCGGCCTCAGGGACGTGTTCCGGAGGCCGTTTTTTTAATCGCCACGTCAGTAATAACGCGATTGCGACCAGTCCCGCCGCCGCCAGATAAATCACCGGTACGCCCGCCCAGCTCATCACCAGCCCAGCCAGTGGTCCGGTCACGCCAAGCGATAAATCCATAAATACGGTGTAAGTTGCCAGCGCCGCCCCCTGATTTTGCTGCGGAACCGCTTTTACCGCCACTACACCTAATGCCGGGAACACCAGCGAAAACCCTGCCCCCGCCAGTAAGACGCCGATTTTCGCCATCCACGGCATAGTCGCCACGCCAACCAGTAGCAGGCCGATTATCTCAACGCTAAAGCAAATCATCGCTACGTTTAAGCCGCCGATACGGTTAATGCCGTTAGGGAATAACAAACGCGTACCGACAAACGCACAGCTAAACAGCGTCAGCGCGAAAGCCGCACCGTCCCAACTTTTAGCGTCATAAAACAGCGTGATAAA
This sequence comes from Shigella sp. FC1544, assembly GCF_001722145.1. NCBI lineage: Bacteria > Pseudomonadati > Pseudomonadota > Gammaproteobacteria > Enterobacterales > Enterobacteriaceae > Shigella > Shigella sp. FC1544. The sequence continues at coordinate 14,755 of NZ_MECT01000044.1, read as the reverse complement.
GGTGGCGATGACGCCAAATCCGGCAGAAGCCAGTGCCATACCGTACAGCCAGACGCGCCCAAGCACCGCGCGAAACGGCAGCGGTTTGCCTTTACTGGCTTTTACCGTCGGACGCGGGATCGCCAACAAAATGGCCACCAGCGCCACGCCCATAATGATTAACGCTAACGCCTGCAAGCCGCCCCAGTGATAAAACACGACGCCTAACGGCGCACCCATCGCCATCGCCCCGTAAGTGACAATGCCGTTCCACGAAATCACTCGCCCGATATGCAGCGAGCCAACCACGCCAACGCCCCACAGGGTCGATCCCGTTCCGGCAAAACTTTGCCCAATCCCAAGGATCACGCGTCCCAGGCAAAGTAATAACAGGCTGATGACGGGCAGACTGGCGGTTAATCCTGCCGTCAGATATCCCAGACCGCTCAAAAAGCAGCCGCATAAACCGAAGACGACAATCTTTTTGGGGCCCAGCAAATCGGCGTAACGTCCGGCATGAGGACGGCTCAGCAAGGTGGCGAAATATTGCAGGCTGATAACCAATCCTGCCCAGAAAGCGCTAAAGCCCATCACATCATGGACATAGCCCGGTAATACAGCGAGCGGCAACCCGATGGTGAGGTAGCTGGCGAAGTTAAACATGACAATGGAGACAATGCGCAAATTCAGGCGCAATCCGTTTAGCGCGGGTTCGGCTACGGGTTCGGGTATGAGGATCACCACATTTTTACAACAGTGTTTCATTTTTACCACGTGCTGACGTGAAAATCAGCAGTAAGAATCAGAATATTGCTGGCGTGACTCCCGCTACACTTAACACAAAAAGTCACAAGGAAGCCCCAATGGAAACCCCTCAACCCGATAAAACGGGCATGCACATTCTGCTCAAGTTGGCCTCGCTGGTAGTGATCCTCGCGGGCATTCACGCAGCGGCAGATATCATTGTGCAGCTGTTACTGGCGCTGTTTTTTGCCATCGTCCTCAACCCGCTCGTTACCTGGTTTATTCGTCGGGGAGTACAACGCCCCGTTGCCATTACGATTGTAGTGGTGGTGATGCTGATCGCACTAACCGCGCTGGTCGGCGTACTGGCGGCATCGTTTAACGAATTTATCTCTATGCTGCCGAAGTTTAATAAGGAGCTGACGCGCAAACTTTTTAAATTGCAGGAGATGTTGCCTTTTCTTAATTTGCATATGTCGCCGGAGCGAATGCTGCAGCGGATGGACTCGGAAAAAGTGGTTACCTTCACCACAGCGCTAATGACCGGGCTTTCCGGGGCAATGGCGAGCGTGCTTTTGCTGGTGATGACCGTAGTTTTTATGCTGTTTGAAGTGCGCCACGTCCCTTACAAAATGCGTTTTGCGCTGAATAACCCACAGATTCACATCGCAGGATTACACCGCGCACTTAAAGGCGTTTCGCATTATCTGGCGTTAAAGACGCTACTCAGTTTATGGACAGGTGTCATCGTCTGGCTGGGGCTGGCGCTAATGGGCGTACAGTTTGCGCTGATGTGGGCAGTACTGGCGTTTTTGCTCAACTACGTGCCCAATATCGGCGCGGTAATTTCCGCCGTACCGCCAATGATTCAGGTGCTGCTGTTTAATGGTGTTTACGAATGTATTCTGGTCGGCGCATTGTTTTTAGTGGTCCATATGGTCATCGGCAATATTTTAGAACCACGGATGATGGGCCATCGCCTGGGGATGTCCACCATGGTGGTATTTCTTTCATTGTTAATTTGGGGATGGCTGCTCGGCCCGGTAGGGATGCTACTTTCGGTGCCATTAACCAGCGTGTGTAAAATCTGGATGGAAACCACCAAAGGCGGTAGCAAACTGGCGATTTTACTGGGGCCAGGCAGACCGAAAAGTCGGTTACCGGGATGAGGCGACAAGTGATACGATACGCACTTTCATTTTCCATTAAACGTTGGCCCTGATATGTATCGGATAGTTCTGGGGAAAGTTTCGACCTTAAGCGCAGCTCCACTGCCACCGGGTTTACGCGAGCAAGCACCGCAAGGTCCACGACGCGAACGCTGGCTGGCGGGGCGTGCATTGCTTTCGCACACGCTTTCCCCGCTACCGGAGATCATCTATGGCGAACAAGGCAAACCTGCATTCGCGCCGGAAACGCCGCTATGGTTCAACTTAAGCCATAGCGGTGACGATATCGCTCTGCTGTTGAGCGATGAAGGCGAAGTCGGCTGCGATATCGAAGTGATTCGCCCGCGCGCCAACTGGCGCTGGCTGGCGAACGCCGTGTTCAGCCTCGGGGAACACGCTGAAATGGACGCCGTGCATCCTGATCAGCAACTGGAAATGTTCTGGCGCATCTGGACGCGCAAAGAAGCCATCGTTAAACAGCGTGGCGGCAGCGCCTGGCAAATCGTCAGCGTAGATAGCACCTATCACTCCTCGCTGTCAGTCAGCCATTGTCAGCTAGAAAATTTAAGCCTTGCGATCTGCACCCCCACCCCCTTTACGCTCACCGCCGACAGTGTGCAATGGATCGATTCAGTTAACTGATCCGCCCACCCGACTGCCCATCTATTGATCCAGAACAGGTAATCAGTATGACGAATACTTAAAATCGTCATACTTATTTCCGCCATCTATTTTAATCCATTGGGATTATCATGCTCTCCACACTCCGCCGCACTCTATTTGCGCTGCTGGCTTGTGCGTCTTTTATCGTCCATGCCGCTGCACCAGATGAAATCACTACCGCCTGGCCGGTGAATGTCGGGCCACTAAACCCGCACCTTTACACGCCTAACCAGATGTTCGCCCAGAGCATGGTTTATGAACCATTGGTGAAATATCAGGCAGACGGTTCGGTGATCCCGTGGCTGGCAAAAAGCTGGACTCATTCAGAAGATGGTAAAACCTGGACCTTCACCCTGCGTGATGACGTGAAATTATCCAACGGTGAACCGTTCGATGCCGAGGCGGCGGCAGAAAACTTCCGCGCAGTGCTCGATAACCGTCAACGTCACGCCTGGCTGGAGCTGGCAAACCAGATTGTTGATGTTAAAGCACTCAGTAAAACAGAGCTGCAAATTACCCTGAAAAGCGCCTACTATCCTTTCCTGCAAGAACTGGCCCTGCCCCGTCCTTTCCGTTTTATCGCTCCCTCGCAGTTTAAAAACCATGAAACCATGAACGGAATTAAAGCGCCGATTGGCACCGGACCGTGGATTTTGCAGGAATCGAAACTGAATCAGTACGATGTCTTCGTCCGTAACGAAAACTACTGGGGCGAAAAGCCAGCGATTAAAAAGATCACCTTTAACGTCATCCCGGACCCGACTACCCGCGCGGTGGCGTTTGAAACTGGCGATATCGACCTGCTGTACGGAAACGAAGGGTTATTACCGCTCGATACCTTCGCCCGCTTTAGCCAGAACCCGGCTTACCATACCCAACTGTCACAGCCGATCGAAACCGTGATGCTGGCGCTTAATACCGCCAAAACCCCCACCAATGAGCTGGCAGTACGTGAAGCTCTTAATTACGCGGTAAACAAAAAATCGCTGATTGATAACGCGTTGTATGGCACCCAGCAGGTCGCCGACACCCTGTTTGCCCCTTCTGTGCCCTACGCCAACCTCGGCCTGAAACCGCGCCAGTACGATCCGCAGAAAGCGAAAGCGTTGCTGGAAAAAGCCGGTTGGACGCTGCCTGCGGGCAAAGACATCCGCGAGAAAAATGGTCAGCCGCTGCGCATTGAACTGTCGTTCATCGGCACCGATGCGTTAAGCAAATCGATGGCGGAAATCATTCAGGCTGATATGCGCCAGATTGGCGCAGATGTCTCGCTGATTGGCGAAGAAGAGAGCAGTATCTATGCTCGTCAGCGCGACGGTCGTTTTGGCATGATTTTCCACCGCACCTGGGGCGCGCCATACGATCCACACGCCTTCCTGAGTTCAATGCGCGTACCGTCGCACGCTGACTTCCAGGCACAGCAAGGATTAGCCGACAAACCGCTGATTGATAAAGAGATCGGCGAAGTGCTGGCGACCCATGACGAAACGCAACGTCAGGCGCTGTATCGCGACATTCTGACCCGTCTGCATGACGAGGCGGTTTATCTGCCTATCAGTTACATCTCAATGATGGTGGTATCAAAACCGGAGCTGGGTAACATCCCCTACGCGCCGATCGCCACCGAAATTCCGTTCGAACAGATTAAACCGGTGAAACCTTAATGTTGCGTTACGTATTACGCCGCTTTCTGCTGCTGATCCCGATGGTGCTCGCCGCCTCGGTGATCATTTTTCTGATGCTGCGCCTCGGTACCGGCGACCCGGCGCTCGATTATTTGCGTCTGTCTAACCTGCCGCCGACGCCGGAGATGCTGGCCTCTACCCGCACCATGCTCGGACTGGATCAGCCGCTGTACGTCCAGTACGGCACCTGGTTGTGGAAGGCGCTGCATCTTGACTTTGGTATCTCATTCGCCAGCCAACGCCCGGTGCTGGACGATATGCTGAACTTCCTGCCCGCCACGCTGGAACTTGCAGGTGCGGCGCTGGTATTAATTCTGCTCACTTCCGTACCGCTCGGTATCTGGGCGGCGCGCCACCGCGATCGTTTGCCGGATTTCGCCGTGCGCTTTATCGCGTTTCTTGGCGTGTCGATGCCCAACTTCTGGCTGGCATTTTTGCTAGTGATGGCGTTTTCGGTGTATCTGCAATGGCTACCCGCGATGGGCTACGGCGGCTGGCAGCACATCATTTTGCCTGCGGTTTCCATCGCCTTTATGTCGCTGGCGATTAACGCGCGACTGCTGCGCGCCAGTATGCTGGACGTCGCCGGTCAGCGTCACGTCACCTGGGCGCGGCTACGCGGCCTGAATGACAAACAGACCGAACGCCGCCATATTCTGCGCAATGCCTCGCTGCCGATGATCACCGCCGTGGGGATGCACATTGGCGAATTGATTGGCGGGACGATGATTATCGAAAACATCTTTGCCTGGCCTGGCGTCGGGCGCTATGCGGTGTCGGCGATTTTTAACCGTGACTATCCGGTGATTCAGTGCTTTACGCTGATGATGGTGGTGGTTTTTGTGGTCTGTAATTTGATTGTCGATTTGCTCAACGCCGCGCTGGACCCGCGCATTCGTCGTCATGAAGGAGCGCACGCGTGAACTTTTTCCTCTCTTCCCGCTGGTCGGTACGCCTGGCGCTGATCATTATCGCCCTGCTGGCGCTGATTGCGCTCACCAGCCAGTGGTGGCTGCCGTATGACCCCCAGGCGATTGATTTGCCGTCGCGCCTGCTTTCGCCGGATGCGCAGCACTGGCTGGGCACCGATCACTTAGGTCGCGATATTTTCTCGCGGCTGATGGCAGCGACCCGCGTGTCGCTCGGTTCGGTAATGGCCTGCCTGCTGCTGGTGCTGACATTAGGGCTGGTTATTGGCGGCAGCGCCGGGTTGATTGGCGGGCGCGTTGATCAGGCCACCATGCGCGTCGCCGATATGTTTATGACCTTCCCGACCTCGATTCTGTCGTTCTTTATGGTTGGCGTGCTCGGCACCGGGCTGACCAACGTAATTATCGCCATCGCCCTGTCGCACTGGGCGTGGTATGCACGCATGGTGCGCAGCCTGGTGATTTCACTACGCCAACGCGAGTTTGTGCTGGCGTCACGGCTTTCCGGTGCGGGCCATGTGCGAGTGTTTGTCGATCATCTGGCAGGCGCGGTGATCCCTTCGCTGCTGGTGCTGGCAACGCTGGATATCGGCCATATGATGCTGCACGTCTCGGGGATGTCTTTCCTTGGCCTCGGTGTGACCGCGCCGACCGCCGAATGGGGCGTGATGATTAACGACGCGCGCCAGTATATCTGGACCCAGCCGCTGCAAATGTTCTGGCCGGGGCTGGCGCTGTTTATCAGCGTGATGGCCTTTAACCTGGTGGGTGACGCACTGCGCGATCATCTGGACCCTCATCTGGTGACGGAGCACGCACACTAATGCCGCAACAGATTGAACTACGTAATATCGCGCTACAGGCCGCGCAGCCGCTGGTACACGGTGTATCGTTAACCCTGCAACGCGGGCGCGTGCTGGCGTTAGTCGGCGGTAGCGGCAGCGGGAAATCATTAACCTGCGCCGCGACGCTGGGCATTTTGCCCGCTGGCGTTCGCCAGACGGCGGGGGAAATTTTAGCCGATGGCAAAGCGGTTTATCCCTGCGCCCTGCGCGGCATCAAAATTGCCACCATCATGCAGAACCCGCGCAGCGCCTTTAATCCGCTACACACCATGCACACCCACGCGCGGGAAACCTGCCTGGCGTTAGGGAAACCCGCCGATGACGCTACGCTTACCGCTGCCATAGAAGCGGTGGGGCTGGAAAACGCCGCGCGCGTGCTGAAGCTGTACCCGTTCGAGATGAGCGGCGGCATGTTGCAGCGCATGATGATTGCGATGGCGGTGCTGTGTGAATCACCGTTTATCATCGCCGATGAACTGACCACCGACCTCGACGTGGTAGCACAGGCGCGCATCCTCGATCTGCTGGAAAGCATTATGCAAAAACAAGCGCCGGGAATGCTGCTGGTCACCCATGATATGGGCGTTGTGGCGCGTCTGGCGGATGACGTGGCGGTGATGTCACAAGGTAAAATTGTCGAACAGGGCGATGTAGAAACGCTGTTTAACGCCCCCAAACATACGGTGACGCGCAGCCTGGTTTCCGCTCATCTCGCCCTCTACGGTATGGAGCTGGCATCATGACCTTACTTAACGTCAGCGGCCTTTCCCATCACTATGCCCACGGTGGATTTAGCGGAAAACATCAACATCAGGCGGTGCTGAATAACGTTTCCCTGACCCTGAAAAGCGGCGAAACCGTCGCCCTGCTGGGACGCAGCGGCTGCGGAAAAAGCACCCTCGCGCGGCTGCTGGTAGGCTTAGAGTCTCCCTCACAAGGGTATATTAGCTGGCGCGGCGAATCGCTGGCGAAACTTAATCGCGCCCAACGTAAAGCCTTCCGCCGTGATATTCAGATGGTGTTTCAGGACTCCATCAGTGCCGTGAATCCGCGCAAAACCGTGCGCGAGATCCTGCGTGAACCGATGCGCCACCTGCTATCACTGAAAAAATCCGAACAACTGGCGCGCGCCAGCGAAATGCTGAAGGCGGTCGATCTCGATGACAGCGTTCTCGACAAACGCCCACCGCAGTTAAGCGGCGGCCAGCTCCAGCGCGTCTGCCTGGCACGCGCGCTGGCGGTCGAACCGAAATTGCTGATTCTGGATGAAACCGTTTCTAACCTTGATCTCGTGTTACAGGCGGGCGTCATTCGCCTGCTGAAAAAGCTGCAACAACAGTTTGGCACCGCCTGCCTGTTCATCACCCACGACTTACGTCTTGTAGAACGCTTTTGCCAGCGGGTGATGGTGATGGACAACGGACAAATCGTCGAAACCCAGGCGGTGGGAGATAAATTAACCTTTTCCTCTGACGCCGGACGTGTGCTACAAAACGCGGTATTACCCGCATTCCCCGTGCGCCGTCGCGCCACAGAAAAGGTTTAACGCAAATGCAACGAGTCACCATCACGCTTGATGACGATTTACTGGAGACGCTGGACAGCCTGAGCCAGCGTCGTGGTTATAACAACCGTTCCGAAGCTATCCGCGATATTCTGCGTAGCGCCCTGGCCCAGGAGGCCACTCAGCAGCACGGCACGCAAGGTTTCGCGGTGCTCTCCTATGTGTATGAACACGAAAAACGCGACTTAGCCAGCCGCATTGTCTCCACCCAGCACCATCACCACGATCTCTCCGTCGCCACGCTGCATGTGCATATCAATCACGACGACTGTCTGGAAATCGCCGTGCTGAAAGGTGATATGGGCGACGTGCAGCATTTTGCCGATGACGTTATCGCCCAGCGCGGCGTGCGGCATGGGCATTTGCAGTGCTTGCCGAAGGAAGATTGAGTTATTTCTGAAACGAGGAAAGAAAAGATATTAACTGAACTTAATTTATAAAATTAAGTTCAGTTGCATAGATAGATCCTGTAAAGGCAGATATTCTGCGTAATGTACGCCGCTAAAATTTATAAATGATTCAAACGCTCATTCAGTGTTTCAATAATATAGGTATTAACAGAGACTTGTTGCTGCGCAGCCGCATTATTAAGGCGTTCACTCAGCGATTCTGGATAGCGTAACGTAAAGGTCTTAATCTTTTCTGTACGCGCATACGGCTCAATACCCGCAGCTTTACAATCCTCAAGATACTCTAGCAGGGAAAGTTCCCCTTCTTTTTGCAGCCCCTGAATGCTGTCAGAGACAAAATCACAATAACCTGACAAGCCCAGGAATTTGCCACGAAATGCATTCAGTTCTGGCACGTAGGTAATAACAGCTGGTTGCCCGGCAATCTCCATAGTGTTTGGCGTCTTCAGTTTGATCATGGTTTTACCCCTATACTTAGTAACCAGTCACGCACGCTTTCTACAGCGCCTTTATCGGTATCTGGCGACGGATGAGGCCGATGGAAACACGCAACGCTCATATTTAGTATGAACTTACAACGCGAACCTCTTCCTTCCTTAATTTCTCCGCCTAATGCTTTAACCAGTGACTCTATATCAGACCACTTGATCCCTTGAGGAACAGGAGTTTTAAATATTTGATCCAATGTATTTTTTTGTTTCTTCCGTAAAGCCTGTACCTTGGTTCTCATGGCATGTCCTTATGACTTCACTTTATGACATCAATAGTATGACATCACAGTATGAAGTCAAGTTTCCCTTCCTTACGCCATTGTCCCAATCGTCTTCCTAAATCGCAGCAGCGCAATGGTGAAAAACGCGCCGCCAATTGCCATCAGCGTCAGGAACTGCGGCCAGACGATTTCGAATCCGGCACCCCGGTAGAGAATGGCCTGCGCGAGGCTAACAAAGTGTGTCGTCGGCATGGTCAGCATAATGTCCTGCACCATCTGCGGCATACTTTCGCGCGGCGTGGATCCACCGGAAAGCATTTGCAGCGGCAGCAGCACCAGAATCACCAGCAGCCCCAGTTGCGGCATTGAACGCGCTATCGTCCCCATAAAAATGCCGATTGACGTGGTGGCAAACAGACTGAGCGCCACGCCCAGCATAAACAGCGGGATCGAGCCTTCAATCGGTACGCCCAGTACACCTTTCACCATCAGCACCAGCGATAATCCCGATACCACCAGCACCACCAGCCCCATCGACCAGATCTTCGCCATCATGATCTCAAACGGCGTTATCGGCATCACCAGTAAGTGTTCCACCGTGCCGTGTTCACGCTCGCGGATCAGCGCCGATCCGGTCAATACAATCGCCAGCATGGTAATGTTGTTGATGATCGCCATCACCCCGCCAAACCACGCGGGATCAAGGTTCGGGTTAAAGCGCATCCGGGTTTCCAGCGATACCAACGGTTCGCTGTTATCACGGTAGCGCGCGACAAAGCTGTTCACTTCACCGTTGATAATATTCTGGATATACCCATTGCCGGTAAATGCCTGGCTCATGCGCGTGGCATCGACGTTCACCTGAATATCCGGCTGGCGTCCGGCGAGGACATCACGCTGAAAATTAGGCGGAATATTTATCGCGAAGGTATAGCGTCCGGCGTCCAGTCCGGCATCCATCTCATCGGCGGTGATCATCTCCGGTGGCAAAAACCACGGACGATAGAAGCTGTTAACGATCCGGTTCGATAACTGCGATTGATCCATATCGGCAATGGCGATCGGCGCGAGGTTCAACGATCCTGGCGTAACGGTCGCTGACGAATACACCGACACCGTAAACGAGAAGACAATCAGCGTCAGCATCGCTTTATCACCGAGCAGACTGCGCAACTCTTTGATTCCCAGATTAAAAATATTGCGTAAATGGCGCATCATCCCTCCTGTTTTTTCAGCAGCAGGATACTTAAGCCCATCACCAGCGGGATGGCTATCAGCAACGGGATAAAAAGTTGCCACAAATCAGTCAGATCCAGCGCTTTCGAGAACGTCCCGCGGGCGATAGTCAGAAAATGACTGGTCGGGTAAACCTCGCCGATCCAACGTCCAGGCCCTTCCAGCGAAGCTACCGGATCGATCATCCCGGAAAACTGTGTCGCCGGGATCAACGTGATAATCGCCGTTCCGAAAATTGCGGCAATCTGGCTTTTCATAAAGGTGGAGATCAGCAGCCCTATTCCGGTGGCAATGATGATATACAGCAGCGCCGCCAAGGTGAGCGTCAGGAAACTGCCTTTATGCGGTACGCCAAACACAAACACCGACAGGCCGCAGAGCAGGAAAAAGTTCAGCATCCCCAGCGCGATGTATGGCAACTGTTTACCAAGCAAAAATTCACTACGCGTGGTGGGGGTCACGTAAAGGTTGATAATCGACCCAAGCTCTTTTTCCCGCACCACGCTAAGGGTGCTTAGCATTGACGGGATCATCATCAGCAGAAGCGGGATCACCGCCGGAACAATTGCTGGCAGGCTTTTTACGTCCGGGTTATAGCGATAACGCGTCTCAATGTTCATCAGCCCGCTTTGGCTGGCGGGTGTCGATTGTCGGCTCGCCACATCCTGAAGCCAACTCTGGTGCATTGCCTGCACGTAACCTTTTACCGTTTCGGCACGACTGGGCATCGCTCCGTCGATCCAGACGCCGAGTTCCACGGGCGTACCACGCGCGATATCGCGCCCGAAATTGGGCGGGATCTCAATCGCCACCGTGATATCGCCCGCACGCATCCGACGATCAAGCTCGTCATAACTGGTGAGCGGCGGCTGTTCGATAAAGTAACGGGAACCGGAGAGGTTGAGTGTCCACGCCTGGCTACTGACGGTCTGGTCGCGGTCGAGCACCGCAAAGCGCAGGTTTTCCACATCCATACTGATGCCGTAACCCATTATCAGCATCAGGATCACCGTTCCCATCAGCGCCAGCGTCGAACGTACTGGATCGCGTCGCAGTTCCAGCGCTTCGCGGCGGCTGTAGCTAAACAGACGGCGCAGGCTAAATCCCTGACGCGGCGCGTGGGTGGTGTCGTGTACCACGGGCGGCGCTTCGGCTTCGTTGCTCTGCCCTGCCGCTTCCTGCAAATAGGCGATAAATGCCTCTTCCAGACTGGCGGCTCCGCGTTTCTCAACCAGTTCCTGCGGTGTACCGCTGGCAAGCACTTTTCCGGCGTGCATCAGTGAGATGCGGTCGCAACGTTCCGCTTCGTTCATAAAGTGGGTGGAGATGAAGATAGTCACTTTGTCCTGGCGCGAGAGATCGACCATCAACTGCCAGAACATATCCCTCGCCACCGGATCGACACCAGAAGTAGGCTCATCGAGGATTAACATCTCCGGGCGATGAATCACCGCCACCGCCAGCGAAAGCCGCTGGCGAATGCCGAGCGGCAATGACTCCGGCAGAACATCTTCAACGTCGTTGAGCTTAAAACGCTCGCTCATTTCAGCCACTCGCGCGGGAATTTCCGCTTCCGGGATGTGAAACAAACGGGCATGTAACTCCAGGTTTTGCCGCACGGTGAGTTCGTTATAGAGCGAAAACGCCTGCGACATATAGCCCACACGACGGCGGGTATCGATATCTTTTGGATCAACCGGTTGCCCAAATAGCCACGCCTCACCTTCGCTGGCGGGCAGCAGTCCGGTAAGCATTTTCATGGTGGTGGATTTACCGCAGCCGTTCGAACCAAGGAATCCAAAAATCTCCCCGCGTGGAATGCGGAAATTGACGTGATCAACGGCAACGAAGGAACCAAAACGCATGGTCAGATCGCGCGCTTCGATGGCAATCTCTGCGTTTTCAGGTTGATACGGTGGGATCACTACCGCCTGATGCGCCTGGCGTTGCGCTTGCGGTAACAGATTAATAAATGCTTCTTCCAGCGTGGCGCTTTGCGTTTGCTGCCGCAGCTCTTCGGCGCTGCCGGTTGCCAGCACTTCTCCGGCATTCATCGCTACCAGCCAGTCGAAGCGTTCGGCCTCTTCCATATAGGCGGTGGCGACCAGCACGCTCATATTGCTCTGCCGCTGGCGAATACTGTCGATCAGATCCCAGAACTGGGCGCGGGAGAGCGGGTCAACCCCCGTTGTTGGCTCATCAAGGATCAACAGTTCCGGGTCGTGGATTAACGCGCAGCACAGCCCAAGTTTTTGCTTCATCCCGCCGGAGAGTTTCCCTGCCGGACGATCGCGAAACGGTGCTAACCCCGTGCTGGTCAGCAGCTCATTAATTCGCACTTCCCGCTCCGCTTTGTCGTGACCGAACAGGCGGGCGAAAAAATCGACGTTTTCATACACCGACAAGGTGTGGTAGAGGTTTTTGCCCAGCCCCTGCGGCATCCAGGCGATGCGCGGGCAGACGTCGCGGCGATGCTTCGGGTCGCGCATATCGCCGCCCAGCACCATCACATTGCCCTGCTCAATGACACGAGCACCGGAAATCAACGACAACAAACTCGACTTCCCGACGCCGTCCGGGCCAATCAGCCCGACCATACAGCGGGCCGGAATATCTAGAGTGATATTGTTCAGCGCAACGGTTTTTCCATAATGCTGGCTCACGCCCGCCAGTTGCGCGACAGGCGGGACGGGAACCAGTTCCAGATGCGTCATTGCGGCAACCTCACCACCAGGTCGTCAGGCCACGGAAGTTCTTCATTCACCCGCACCCACGCTACGCCCGGCAAGCCCGTTTTGACATATTCCAGATGCTGCTGGAGTAATTCCGGTGGGATACGCGCTTTGACGCGGAACATCAGTTTCAGCCGTTCATCGCTGGTTTCGACGGTTTTTGGCGTGAACTGGGCGACGCTGGCGACAAAACTGATGGTCGCCGGAATACGCAGATCTGGCGCGGCATCGAGGATCAGCCGTGCTTCACCGCCCAGTTTTAGCGTGCCCGCCTGTTCGGTTGGCAGGAAGAAAGTCATATAGACGTCGCTGAGATCGACCATATTCAGCACCCGACCGCCTGCCGCCAGCACTTCCCCTGGCTCGGCAACCCGATACTGCACGCGTCCGTCACGCGGGGCTTTCAGTTCGCTATCATCGATATCTGCGGCAATGCGCCGTTCAGTGGCTTGTGCCGCTTCGACGCGGGTTTGCGCCTGAATGATATTGGTACGTGCCGCCTCTATAGCGGCTTCAGAAGCAGAAACCTGAGCTTTTGCCGATTCCAGCGCAGCTCGGGCGCTCTCAGCGGCGGCGCGGTCGTCATCCAGCTGTTGCGCAGAAATAGCCCCTCGTTGGGCCAGTGAACGGGAACGCATATGACGTTTTGCTACGGAGTCCAGTTCTGCCTGGCGTTGATTAACCAGCGACTGCGCGGCGCGAGTTTCGCTTTGTCGTTGCTCCAGCAAAGCCTGCGCGGCGGCAACGGCGCTTTGTGCCTCTTTGATTTGCGCGATGGCTTCCAGTCGCTGTTCCTGCAACACGCGAGTATCCATCTTCGCCAGCACTTCACCTTCGCGAACAAACTGGCCTTCTTTCACCAGAATGGTGTCGATACGCCCGGCAATTTTGCTGGCGATATCCACTTCCGTCGCTTCAATGCGCCCATTGCTGACAGCAAAGCCTTCCGGCACACCCGCCGGGCGCAACAGCCACCACGCCACGACGGCAGCCACCGCCAGTGCCCCGACAACCCACCACGCCAGATGGCGCTTACTCTTATCCATAATCGGCCCGCCATAATCCCTGTAAGCAAACGACGCGTGTTACAACTGCCGCCGAACGACGTTCAGCGGATTCTTCCATCCGGGATAAGAAGGAAACGACAAATACGACCAGCGCGCAGAGCATTGAGCGCCAACGGGGAAGGCTTAGTGAAAACGGGTAGTAATGTTGTCATCATCAGCATTCCTGGCCGTAAATGAAACACGCATACTCATAAGTGTGATCTATAAAACTGGCTGACAAAACGGTATCCATCCTGTTGGATCGCGTTTCACGCCTGTTCAGTTGCAGGAACAGAGCATTCCTTTTTACGTTTTATCAACAGTCTCAACCAGATAGTAACATTAATATTCATGTTGTCTATGGTTCAGAGCTGTAACATTGTGCGCCTTCTAATCAAAGGCATAAGTCCATTTCTGTTTTTTTCATGCTGGTAAGACTTCCAGGGAGTGGTTATCTCAGGCCCTGCACCAGGGTTAATTTGGCAATTATGCATGCTGAACATTCTTCCAGCATGTTTACTGTCACGGGCGTTAAGACCTAAAACTGTCCCCGTTTCACCTATACATTCTCTTCCACCATTACCGTTATGTGCAACAACTTGATTTATACCTAACATTTGTGAGCATGCTAATAGTGCTTCAAGTTTAGGTCTGTAATCTGTCGAAACAGAAAAATAACGATTAAAGGATCGACAAGAGATAGCCCGGCTATTTTTAAACTTTTTGCCATTAATTACAGCATGGTGCTTTTTATTAATAATTTCCGCTAATTCGACCGGATCGAGAGCATTGGTCATTTCATCAATAGAGACTGTTATCGATCCTATAATGTAACGTTTTCGCTGCTCATCAAAAATTATCCCATGATGATTTGCCATTATTTTGTATTTGGGGTCGGTAATGACTCCAACTTACTGATAGTGTTTTATGTTCAGATAATGCCCGATGACCTTGTCATGCAGCTCCACCGATTTTGAGAACGACAGTGACTTCCGTCCCAGCCTTGCCAGATGTTGTCTCAGATTCAGATTATGTCGCTCA
>NZ_MECT01000043.1:0-10492 GCF_001722145.1 Shigella sp. FC1544 | reverse complement strand
CGTGTTGAGGCCAACGCCCATAATGCGTGCACTGGCGCGACATCCGACGCCATTCATGGCCATATCAATGATTTTCTGGTGCGTACCGGGCTGAGAGGCGGTGTAAGTGAACTGTAGTTGCCATGTTTTACGGCAATGAGAGCAGAGATAGCGCTGATGTCCGGCAGTGCTTTTGCCGTTACGCACCACGCCTTCAGTAGCGGAGCAGGAAGGACATCTGATGGAAATGGAAGCCACGCAAGCACCTTAAAATCACCATCATACACTAAATCAGTAAGTTGGCAGCATTACCCGAAATGCCCACCATTTAATAACAAAATAGTAATGCTTACTAACAGCAATACTAAATTCAGACACATTACTGCAATACCGCCCACCGCAGTAATGCGGGCAATTTTATTAATCCCCTTTGAAGCAACGACGGTGACCAGAATCATCCATGCTACTGCCAGCAGACCAACCACCTGCGTAGGCTCCAGTCCGGCAATACGCCAGTGCTGGGTCATGTCGCTACCATAGAGGAATGTTGAGAACGGTACCCAAACTTTCGCGTAGGTACTCACCATCCAGATGATATAAGAGGAAAACCACATAAACGTACCAATGAAGGCAAAACGTGGTCCGACACTATTATTCATCCAGGAATAGATACCACCTTCTTCTTTGCGATAAGCAGCTCCCATTTCAGCCATCATTAAGGCGAATGGAATAAAGAATAACAATGCAGAAAATATATAAAAGGGAATCGCACTATAACCCATTAAGTAATAAGCCGATGGGCTATTGGCAAATCCAAATACGGAAGTAAAGATCATCAATATGAGTCCTATCAGACTCATCTTTTTTATCGTGTGAGGCATGAAACCATCCTTCATTTCAGCGCGTGTATAACACGTGCCCACTGAACTGCACTGCGCAACATTGAGCAGGCAGCGTAAAAACCAATACAGAATTGATACTCGGATGATATCAAATATCCAGTCTTAAATTGTGGCCTTTAACGGAAAAATGAAAACATATGCTACAGAATGGCGCTTATCACGCCATTCTTCGCTGTTAATTCAGTAATTTTTCAGAATTATGCCCGGTCAACGCTAAAGGCGATGACTTCAGCCAGTGTCTCCGAGCCCAGCGCCAACATCACCAGACGATCAACACCTAATGCCACGCCGGAACAGTCAGGCATACCGACTTTCAAGGCTTCAATCAGATTCTGGTCAATGGGGTGCTGCGGCAAACCGCGCGCCGCGCGCTTACGGTTATCTTGTTCAAAGCGTTGTTGCTGCTCACGGGCATCCGTTAATTCATGGAAACCATTCGCCAGCTCAATACCTTTATAATAAACCTCAAAGCGTTCAGCGACCCGATGATCTTCGGTACTGATTTGCGCCAGTGATGCCTGGCTGGCTGGAAAGTGGTACACAAAGGTCGGTTTTTCTTTGCCAATATTTGGCTCTACGCCAAAGGTAAACAGCAATTGTAGCAACGTGTCGCGGTCTTCTTCGGTATCAGCAACGTTACTCAAATCCAGTTTCGCTGCGACTTCCCGCAGTTGCGTTTTGTCGGCAGAGAGCGGGTCAATTTCCAGATAACGCAAGAAAGCTTGTTGATAAGAAAGGCTTTCTGCTGCCGGGCAGTCCAGCACCTGTTGTAAGAGATCGTCCACCTCGTTCATCAACCGGTACATATCATAGTGCGGTCGATACCACTCAAGCATAGTGAACTCAGGGTTGTGATAACGCCCCATCTCTTCATTACGGAAGCTGCGGCACAGCTGGAATACCGGCCCACAACCGGCAACCAGCAGGCGTTTCATATGGTATTCCGGGCTGGTCATTAACCAGAGATTCATCCCCTGCGAATGCCCGGGGCCTACGAAACGTGTCTCAAACGGGACCAAATGAATATCGGTTACCGTCGCCTGGCTCATACAAGGCGTCTCCACCTCCAGCACTCCACGATCAGCAAAGAAACGACGGATCTCCGCCATAATCGCCGCGCGTTTTAATAAGTTAGGAATGGATGCGCTCGGCTGCCAGGATGCCGTTTCGCTCATAGTTAAATCTCCAGTTTTTGACAAGGGCACGAAGTCTACTCGCAACGCGACGGCGAGACAAATTTTACGCAGGAATCAAACAGCGGTGGGCAGTGACTAAAAAAAGCACGATCTGATGGTTTAGTAATTAAATTAATCATCTTCAGTGATAATTTAGCCCTCTTGCGCACTAAAAAAATCGATCTCGTCAAATTTCAGACTTATCCATCAGACTATACTGTTGTACCTATAAAGGAGCAGTTGAATAGCGTTCGCAGACCGTAACTTTCAGGCACTTACCCTGAAGTACGGGGCTGTGGGATAAAAACAATCTGGAGGAATGTCGTGCAAACCTTTCAAGCCGATCTTGCCATTGTAGGCGCCGGTGGCGCGGGATTACGTGCTGCAATTGCTGCCGCGCAGGCAAATCCAAATGCAAAAATCGCACTAATCTCAAAAGTATACCCGATGCGTAGCCATACCGTTGCTGCAGAAGGGGGCTCCGCCGCTGTCGCGCAGGATCATGACAGCTTCGAATATCACTTTCACGATACAGTAGCGGGTGGCGACTGGTTGTGTGAGCAGGATGTCGTGGATTATTTCGTCCACCACTGCCCAACCGAAATGACCCAACTGGAACTGTGGGGGTGCCCATGGAGCCGTCGCCCGGATGGTAGCGTCAACGTACGTCGCTTCGGCGGCATGAAAATCGAGCGCACCTGGTTCGCCGCCGATAAGACCGGCTTCCATATGCTGCACACGCTGTTCCAGACCTCTCTGCAATTCCCGCAGATCCAGCGTTTTGACGAACATTTCGTGCTGGATATTCTGGTTGATGATGGTCATGTTCGCGGCCTGGTAGCAATGAACATGATGGAAGGCACGCTGGTGCCGATCCGTGCTAACGCGGTCGTTATGGCTACTGGCGGTGCGGGTCGCGTTTATCGTTACAACACCAACGGCGGCATCGTTACCGGTGACGGTATGGGTATGGCGCTAAGCCACGGCGTTCCGCTGCGTGACATGGAATTCGTTCAGTATCACCCAACCGGTCTGCCAGGTTCCGGTATCCTGATGACCGAAGGCTGCCGTGGTGAAGGCGGTATTCTGGTCAACAAAAATGGCTACCGTTATCTGCAAGATTACGGCATGGGCCCGGAAACTCCGCTGGGCGAGCCGAAAAACAAATATATGGAACTGGGTCCACGCGACAAAGTTTCTCAGGCCTTCTGGCACGAATGGCGTAAAGGCAACACCATCTCCACGCCGCGTGGCGATGTGGTTTATCTCGACTTGCGTCACCTCGGCGAGAAAAAACTGCATGAACGTCTGCCGTTCATCTGCGAACTGGCGAAAGCGTACGTTGGCGTCGATCCGGTTAAAGAACCGATTCCGGTACGTCCGACCGCACACTACACCATGGGCGGTATCGAAACCGATCAGAACTGTGAAACCCGCATTAAAGGTCTGTTCGCCGTGGGTGAATGTTCCTCTGTTGGTCTGCACGGTGCAAACCGTCTGGGCTCCAACTCCCTGGCGGAACTGGTGGTCTTCGGCCGTCTGGCCGGTGAACAAGCGACAGAGCGTGCAGCAACTGCCGGTAATGGCAACGAAGAGGCAATTGAAGCGCAGGCAGCTGGCGTTGAACAACGTCTGAAAGATCTGGTTAACCAGGATGGCGGCGAAAACTGGGCGAAGATCCGCGACGAAATGGGCCTAGCAATGGAAGAAGGTTGCGGTATCTACCGTACGCCGGAACTGATGCAGAAAACCATCGACAAGCTGGCAGAGCTGCAGGAACGCTTCAAGCGCGTGCGCATCACCGACACCTCCAGCGTGTTCAACACCGACCTGCTCTACACCATTGAACTGGGCCACGGTCTGAACGTTGCTGAATGTATGGCGCACTCCGCAATGGCACGTAAAGAGTCCCGCGGCGCACACCAGCGTCTGGACGAAGGTTGCACCGAGCGTGACGACGTCAACTTCCTCAAACACACCCTCGCCTTCCGCGATGCTGATGGCACGACTCGCCTGGAGTACAGCGACGTGAAGATTACTACGCTGCCGCCAGCTAAACGCGTTTACGGTGGCGAAGCGGATGCAGCCGATAAGGCGGAAGCAGCCAATAAGAAGGAGAAGGCGAATGGCTGAGATGAAAAACCTGAAAATTGAGGTGGTGCGCTATAACCCGGAAGTCGATACCGCACCGCATAGCGCATTCTATGAAGTGCCTTATGACGCAACTACCTCATTACTGGATGCGCTGGGCTACATCAAAGACAACCTGGCACCGGACCTGAGTTACCGCTGGTCCTGCCGTATGGCGATTTGTGGTTCCTGCGGCATGATGGTTAACAACGTGCCAAAACTGGCATGTAAAACCTTCCTGCGTGATTACACCGACGGTATGAAGGTTGAAGCGTTAGCTAACTTCCCGATTGAACACGATCTGGTGGTCGATATGACCCACTTCATCGAAAGTCTGGAAGCGATCAAACCGTACATCATCGGCAACTCCCGCACCGCGGATCAGGGTACTAACATCCAGACCCCGGCGCAGATGGCAAAGTATCACCAGTTCTCCGGTTGCATCAACTGTGGTCTGTGCTACGCCGCGTGCCCGCAGTTTGGCCTGAACCCAGAGTTCATCGGTCCGGCTGCCATTACGCTGGCGCATCGTTATAACGAAGATAGCCGCGACCACGGTAAGAAGGAGCGTATGGCGCAGTTGAACAGCCAGAACGGCGTATGGAGCTGTACTTTCGTGGGCTATTGCTCCGAAGTCTGCCCGAAACACGTCGATCCGGCTGCGGCCATTCAGCAGGGCAAAGTAGAAAGTTCGAAAGACTTTCTTATCGCGACCCTGAAACCACGCTAAGGAGTGCAACATGACGACTAAACGTAAACCGTATGTACGGCCAATGACGTCCACCTGGTGGAAAAAATTGCCGTTTTATCGCTTTTACATGCTGCGCGAAGGCACGGCGGTTCCGGCTGTGTGGTTCAGCATTGAACTGATTTTCGGGCTGTTTGCCCTGAAAAATGGCCCGGAAGCCTGGGCGGGATTCGTCGACTTTTTACAAAACCCGGTTATCGTGATCATTAACCTGATCACTCTGGCGGCAGCTCTGCTGCACACCAAAACCTGGTTTGAACTGGCACCGAAAGCGGCCAATATCATTGTAAAAGACGAAAAAATGGGACCAGAGCCAATTATCAAAAGTCTCTGGGCGGTAACTGTGGTTGCCACCATCGTAATCCTGTTTGTTGCCCTGTACTGGTAAGGAGCCTGAGATGATTAATCCAAATCCAAAGCGTTCTGGCGAACCGGTATTCTGGGGCCTCTTCGGGGCCGGTGGTATGTGGAGCGCAATTATTGCGCCGGTGATGATCCTGCTGGTGGGTATTCTGCTGCCACTGGGGCTGTTTCCGGGTGATGCGCTGAGCTACGAGCGCGTTCTGGCGTTCGCGCAGAGCTTCATTGGTCGCGTATTCCTGTTCCTGATGATCGTTCTGCCGCTGTGGTGTGGTTTACACCGTATGCACCACGCGATGCACGATCTGAAAATTCACGTGCCTGCGGGCAAATGGGTTTTCTACGGTCTGGCTGCTATCCTGACAGTTGTCACGCTGATTGGTATCGTTACAATCTAACGTATCGCCAATGTAAATCCGGCCCGCCTATGGCGGGCCGTTTTGTATGGAAACCAGACCTTATGTTCAAAACGACGCTCTGCGCCTTATTAATTACCGCCTCTTGCTCCACATTTGCTGCCCCTCAACAAATCAACGATATTGTGCATCGCACAATTACCCCGCTTATAGAGCAACAAAAGATCCCCGGTATGGCGGTGGCGGTAATTTATCAGGGTAAACCTTATTACTTTACCTGGGGCTATGCGGACATCGCCAAAAAGCAGCCCGTCACACAGCAAACGTTGTTTGAGTTAGGTTCGGTCAGCAAAACATTTACGGGCGTGCTTGGTGGCGACGCTATTGCTCGAGGGGAAATCAAGTTAAGCGATCCCGCAACAAAATACTGGCCTGAACTTACCGCTAAACAGTGGAATGGGATCACACTATTACATCTTGCGACCTACACCGCTGGCGGCCTGCCATTGCAGATGCCGGATGAAGTGAAATCCTCAAGCGACTTGCTGCGCTTCTATCAAAACTGGCAGCCTGCATGGGCTCCAGGAACACAACGTCTGTATGCCAACTCCAGTATCGGTTTGTTCGGCGCACTGGCTGTGAAGCCGTCTGGTTTGAGTTTTGAGCAGGCGATGCAAACTCGTGTCTTCCAGCCACTCAAACTCAACCATACGTGGATTAATGTACCGCCCGCAGAAGAAAAGAATTACGCCTGGGGATATCGCGAAGGCAAGGCAGTTCATGTTTCGCCAGGGGCGTTAGATGCTGAAGCTTATGGTGTGAAGTCGACCATTGAAGATATGGCCCGCTGGGTGCAAAGCAATTTAACCCCCCTTGATATCAATGAGAAAACGCTTCAACAAGGGATACAACTGGCACAATCTCGCTACTGGCAAACCGGCGATATGTATCAGGGCCTGGGCTGGGAAATGCTGGACTGGCCGGTCAATCCTGACAGCATCATTAACGGCAGTGACAATAAAATTGCACTGGCAGCACGCCCGGTAAAAGCGATTAAGCCCCCAACTCCTGCAGTACGCGCATCATGGGTACATAAAACGGGGGCGACCGGCGGATTTGGTAGCTATGTCGCGTTTATTCCAGAAAAAGAGCTGGGTATCGTGATGCTGGCTAACAAAAACTATCCCAATCCAGCGAGAGTCGCCGCCTGTCAGATTCTCAACGCTCTACAGTAAAATTTCATCGGGTCCGAATTTTCGGACCTTTTCTGCGCTTTTCCTTGCTGTCATCTACACTTAGAAAAAAACCAGTAAGGAAACATTTATGCGCCTGCTCCCTCTCGTTGCCGCAGCGACAGCTGCATTTCTGGTCGTTGCCTGCAGTTCTCCTACGCCGCCGCGTGGCGTGACAGTAGTGAATAATTTCGACGCTAAACGCTATCTCGGTACCTGGTATGAGATTGCCCGTTTTGATCACCGTTTTGAACGTGGACTGGAAAAAGTCACCGCAACATACAGTCTGCGTGATGGCGGCGGCCTGAATGTCATCAATAAAGGCTATAACCCTGACAGAGAAATGTGGCAGCAGAGTGAAGGGAAAGCGTACTTTACCGGCGCACCAACACGCGCTGCGCTGAAAGTGTCATTCTTTGGTCCTTTCTATGGCGGTTATAACGTCATTGCACTTGATCGGGAATACCGCCATGCGCTGGTTTGCGGCCCGGACCGCGACTACCTGTGGATACTCTCCCGCACGCCAACCATTTCTGACGAAGTGAAACAGGAGATGCTGGCAGTCGCGACCCGGGAAGGGTTTGATGTCAGTAAGTTTATTTGGGTACAGCAGCCCGGTAGTTAGTGAGTGCTGAGTTTCAGACCAATAATCCCCAATACGATTAACGCCAGACTCGCCAGGCGCATCGGGTTAGCGGACTCACCGAGCAGCACAATGCCGGTGATAGCCGCGCCGACTGCGCCAATACCCGTCCACACGGCATAAGCCGTCCCTACTGGTAACGATTTCATCGCCCAGGCAAGTAGCGCCATACTGACAATCATCGCCGTCACGGTAATAACACTCGGCGTCAAACGACTAAAGCCGTGGGTATATTTCAGGCCAACGGCCCATACCACTTCCAGCAGACCAGCAATAACTAAGATAATCCAGGACATATCAGGCTCCGGAGAATTGGGGCCGTCCCCGGTGAAAAGACGCGTTTGCAGGTCGTCCTGCAACGCTGATGGTTGAACGGATATTTTGCCAGGTGGCAGGGGAATTTCAACTATTACCTTAGTGACTATCGCAGAAAAAACAAACGGCACGACACAGCTGTCGTACCGTTATTGCTTATTGCTATTGCTGCGCTTTCGTTGCTGCGCCAGAAATCGCGTTACCGCCATCAGAAATGTCTTCACCAACGCCACGCGTGGTGTTGCAGGCAGTTAATACTGTTGAAAGCACCAGAACAGAAAAGATCGCTGCAATTGTCTTCTTCACCATAACGTCTTCCTTTTAGGTAATGTTATTTATGTTTGCCTATAGCAAATTAATAATAGACAACATCGCCAAAAATGACGGAAATCTGATGATTTTTCGGAAGAGAAGAAAAATTAGCTGGCAGCGCGAGAGATGGAGTTGCCGAGATGTTTGATGTCTTCGCCGAAACCGCGAGCGGTGTTACAGCCCGTGAGCAGCGTACTGGCAAGCAAAACAAGAACGATAAGGCGTTTCATCATCTCTGACCTGAATAAGTGATGGTGCAGCCTGCAGGCCGCACCACAACCGCATTACTTCACGCGAGAGACGTATTCACCAGAGCGGGTATCCACTTTGATGACTTCGCCGATTTGTACGAACAGCGGAACCTTAACCACAGCGCCAGTAGACAGGGTAGCCGGTTTGCCGCCAGTACCTGCGGTATCACCTTTCAGGCCCGGATCGGTATCAACGATTTCCAGTTCAACGAAGTTCGGCGGAGTAACGGAGATCGGCTGACCATTCCACAGAGTTACGATACACTCTGCCTGATCCAGCAGCCATTTAGCGTTATCGCCAATTGCTTTTGCATCAGCAGACAGCTGCTCGAAAGTTTCGTTGTTCATGAAGTGCCAGAACTCACCGTCGTTGTACAGGTAAGTCAGGTTCATATCGACAACATCAGCGCCTTCAGCGGAATCAGTAGATTTGAAGGTTTTTTCTACGCGAGTACCGGTCAGCAGACGACGCAGTTTAACGCGAGCAAATGCCTGGCCTTTACCCGGTTTTACGAATTCACTCGCTTCAACCGCGTAAGGTTCGCCGTCTAACATGATTTTAAGACCAGCACGAAAATCGTTGCTATAGTACGTTGCCATAAGGCCCTCTGAAATTTGTTAATTGGTAGCTAAGCCACAAAATGGCGCATATTGTAACCCTAAATACCCCATCCAGAGAAGATTGGTTAACGCAACTTGCCGATGTTGTGACCGATCCTGATGAACTTCTGCGTCTTTTGAATATAGACGCGGACGAAAAACTGTTGGCCGGACGCAGCGCCAAAAAGCTGTTTGCCCTGCGTGTGCCCCGCTCATTTATCGATCGCATGGAGAAAGGCAATCCGGACGATCCTCTTTTGCGTCAGGTACTTACCTCGCAAGATGAGTTTGTCGTCGCGTCCGGATTCTCCACCGACCCACTGGAAGAACAGCACAGCGTAGTGCCTGGTTTGTTGCATAAATACCACAACCGGGCGCTTTTGCTGGTCAAAGGCGGCTGCGCGGTAAATTGCCGCTATTGCTTCCGTCGCCACTTCCCCTATGCCGAAAATCAGGGCAACAAGCGTAACTGGCAGACTGCACTTGAGTATGTTGCTGCGCATCCGGAACTGGACGAGATGATTTTCTCCGGCGGCGATCCGCTGATGGCGAAAGATCACGAGCTGGACTGGTTGCTCACACAACTGGAAGCCATCCCGCATATCAAACGTCTGCGGATTCACAGCCGTCTGCCGATTGTGATCCCGGCACGCATCACAGATGCGCTGGTTGAACGCTTTTCACATTCTACGCTGCAAATCCTGCTGGTGAATCACATCAACCATGCCAATGAGATAGATGAAACATTCCGTCAGGCGATGGCTAAGTTGCGCCGGGTAGGCGTTACTTTGCTGAACCAGAGCGTTCTGTTACGTGATGTGAACGATAACGCACAAACGCTGGCAAACCTGAGTAATGCGTTGTTCGATGCCGGCGTGATGCCGTATTACCTGCATGTGCTCGATAAAGTACAGGGCGCGGCGCATTTTATGGTGAGTGATGACGAAGCACGGCAGATTATGCGTGAGTTGCTGACATTGGTGTCGGGATATCTGGTGCCGAAACTGGCGCGAGAAATTGGCGGCGAACCCAGCAAAACGCCGCTGGATCTCCAGCTACGCCAGCAGTTACTGATTAAACAGGGAAGTTAAACATTAAAATTGCCTGATGCGCTACGCTTATCAGGCCTACATCGTGCATTGAAATTGAATGGATTTGAAATGAACTGTAGGCCGGATAAGGCGTTTACGCCGCATCCGGCAAGAGCAACAGGTAATGACTCCAACTTACTGATAGTGTTTTATGTTCAGATAATGCCCGATGACCTTGTCATGCAGCTCCACCGATTTTGAGAACGACAGTGACTTCCGTCCCAGCCTTGCCAGATGTTGTCTCAGATTCAGATTATGTCGCTCAATGCGCTGAGTGTAACGCTTGCTGATAACGTGCAGCTTTCCCTTCAGGCGTGATTCATACAGCGGCCAGCCATCCGTCATCCATACCACGACCTCAAAGGCCGACAGCAGGCTCAGAAGACGCTCCAGTGTGG
>NZ_MECT01000042.1:0-10513 GCF_001722145.1 Shigella sp. FC1544 | reverse complement strand
AAAACCGTGTTGAGGCCAACGCCCATAATGCGTGCACTGGCGCGACATCCGACGCCATTCATGGCCATATCAATGATTTTCTGGTGCGTACCGGGCTGAGAGGCGGTGTAAGTGAACTGTAGTTGCCATGTTTTACGGCAATGAGAGCAGAGATAGCGCTGATGTCCGGCAGTGCTTTTGCCGTTACGCACCACGCCTTCAGTAGCGGAGCAGGAAGGACATCTGATGGAAATGGAAGCCACGCAAGCACCTTAAAATCACCATCATACACTAAATCAGTAAGTTGGCAGCATTACCCGCAGTTCATTACTTATACTGTAAATTTTTTTAACGTCATTGGTGGAGACAATTTCCGCAAACTTTCTTTTTACCGTCCAATAATCAATATTTCTATTGTGATTGTTAACCACTGCGTGCATTGGCGGGATTGAAGGGTGAAAAATATGTGCAATTGGGAAGCCTTTCATTGATGCCTGCCTTGTCGTCATGACAAACAATAATAGATGCTTATTTTCCTCGCACGACACTCACGCACTATCAAAAAACGCTCATTTACCCGGCGTTACAGTAAACGAAGCAACATTCTGTGTCCTACGCTGATGTAAAGCACAGTGAAAATTCCCCTTGTTGACTTCGTCTGACCTTATCGCGGCGACCAGCAATTATTCGTTTTGTGATCCTCAACACAAAATGCTATTCGTCGCCTATGAGGGGAGAAGAATTTATGGAAAACGATTGCATTCACAAAATCACGTCCTGTCAGAAGAGAAAAAGTTGACGTTAATCAATTGTTCGAGATGATCAATACCTGTATTCGAAATTTTAAAATATTGATAAAATAAATGTTTGTTCTCCAACAAATAGCGTGAAAAAATGTGACGTGCCGCAGTATTTATCGCTGAAAATGGTTTATTTATAATAAAATTTGAGAACTTGCTCATTAAATTTAACTCAAATTTTTCCTGGTAATTATCCGGTAATTGCTTGAAATATGGTCTCAGCCCCTTTTTTGTATTAACCACATAACGAATGATGTTATCGCCATAAAATATGGTTATCCCCGTCATTTTTTTTGATAAAAATCAGGGGTTATGCTGATTTTTATGCTTTAACTTGTTGATATTTAAAGATATTTAATTGTAATAACGATACCCTGGAAAGTAATGAAAGTTAATTTGTGAGTGGTCGCACATATCCTGTTCATTTCATTTTGATACACTTCATGCCGTCAATGAGGTAATTAACGTAGGTCGTTATGAGCACTATTCTTCTTCCGAAAACGCAGCACCTGGTAGTCTTTCAGGAAGTCATTAGAAGTGGCTCTATCGGCTCGGCTGCAAAAGAATTAGGGTTAACTCAACCGGCCGTCAGTAAAATCATTAACGATATTGAAGATTATTTTGGTGTGGAATTAGTGGTGCGGAAAAATACCGGTGTAACATTAACACCTGCCGGTCAATTGTTACTCTCCCGTTCCGAATCCATTACCCGTGAAATGAAAAATATGGTTAATGAGATAAGCGGTATGTCTTCTGAGGCGGTGGTGGAAGTCTCATTTGGTTTTCCTTCATTGATTGGTTTTACTTTTATGTCAGGGATGATCAACAAGTTCAAAGAGGTGTTCCCGAAAGCGCAGGTTTCTATGTATGAAGCGCAACTGTCTTCGTTCTTACCGGCAATCCGCGACGGTCGACTGGATTTTGCGATTGGTACGTTAAGTGCAGAAATGAAGCTTCAGGATTTACATGTTGAGCCGCTGTTCGAGTCCGAGTTTGTGCTGGTAGCCAGTAAGTCCCGAACATGCACCGGCACCACCACGCTGGAGTCGTTGAAGAACGAACAGTGGGTGTTGCCACAAACCAATATGGGGTACTACAGCGAGCTTCTTACTACGTTACAAAGAAATGGCATCAGTATTGAAAACATCGTTAAAACCGACTCAGTCGTGACAATTTATAATCTTGTTCTCAATGCTGATTTCTTAACTGTAATTCCTTGTGATATGACGTCACCTTTTGGTTCAAATCAATTTATTACTATTCCGGTTGAAGAAACATTACCTGTGGCACAATATGCCGCGGTATGGTCGAAAAATTATCGTATTAAAAAAGCAGCATCGGTTTTGGTGGAATTAGCCAAAGAGTATTCATCTTATAATGGGTGTAGACGAAGGCTATTAATAGAAGTTGGTTAGTTATTTGTTTTTATTTAAACATAAATAATCCACCTGTCTGTTTTGCAGGTGTCGGTTACGGTTACCTACATATTTAATTCAGGCGAAGAGGTTTTATAATGCATATTACATACGATCTGCCGGTTGCTATTGATGATATTATTGAAGCGAAACAACGACTGGCTGGGCGAATTTATAAAACAGGCATGCCTCGCTCCAACTATTTTAGTGAACGTTGCAAAGGTGAAATATTTCTGAAGTTTGAAAATATGCAGCGTACGGGTTCATTTAAAATTCGTGGCGCATTTAATAAATTAAGTTCACTGACCGATGCGGAAAAACGCAAAGGCGTGGTGGCCTGTTCTGCGGGCAACCATGCGCAAGGGGTTTCGCTCTCCTGCGCGATGCTGGGTATCGACGGTAAAGTGGTGATGCCAAAAGGTGCGCCAAAATCCAAAGTAGCGGCAACGTGCGACTACTCCGCAGAAGTCGTTCTGCATGGTGATAACTTCAACGACACTATCGCTAAAGTGAGCGAAATTGTCGAAATGGAAGGTCGTATTTTTATCCCACCTTACGATGATCCGAAAGTGATTGCTGGCCAGGGAACGATTGGTCTGGAAATTATGGAAGATCTCTATGATGTCGATAACGTGATTGTGCCAATTGGTGGTGGTGGTTTAATTGCTGGTATTGCGGTGGCAATTAAATCTATTAACCCGACCATTCGTGTTATTGGCGTACAGTCAGAAAACGTTCACGGCATGGCGGCTTCTTTCCACTCCGGAGAAATAACCACGCACCGAACTACCGGCACCCTGGCGGATGGTTGTGATGTCTCCCGCCCGGGTAATTTAACTTACGAAATCGTTCGTGAATTAGTCGATGACATCGTGCTGGTCAGCGAAGACGAAATCAGAAACAGTATGATTGCCTTAATTCAGCGCAATAAAGTCGTCACCGAAGGCGCAGGCGCTCTGGCATGTGCTGCATTATTAAGCGGTAAATTAGACCAATATATTCAAAACAGAAAAACCGTCAGTATTATTTCCGGCGGCAATATCGATCTTTCTCGCGTCTCTCAAATCACCGGTTTCGTTGACGCTTAATTAATTCGTTGAGGATAGGATATGAGTACTTCAGATAGCATTGTATCCAGCCAGACAAAACAATCGTCCTGGCGTAAATCAGATACCACATGGACGTTAGGCTTGTTTGGTACGGCAATCGGCGCCGGGGTGCTGTTCTTCCCTATCCGCGCAGGTTTTGGCGGACTGATCCCGATTCTTCTGATGTTGGTATTGGCATACCCCATCGCATTTTATTGCCACCGGGCGCTGGCGCGTCTGTGTCTTTCTGGCTCTAACCCTTCCGGCAACATTACGGAAACGGTGGAAGAGCATTTTGGTAAAACTGGCGGCGTGGTTATCACGTTCCTGTACTTCTTCGCGATTTGCCCACTGCTGTGGATTTATGGCGTTACTATTACCAATACCTTTATGACGTTCTGGGAAAACCAGCTCGGATTTGCACCGCTGAATCGCGGCTTTGTGGCGCTGTTCCTGTTGCTGCTGATGGCTTTCGTCATCTGGTTTGGTAAGGATCTGATGGTTAAAGTGATGAGCTACCTGGTATGGCCGTTTATCGCCAGCCTGGTGCTGATTTCTCTGTCGCTGATCCCTTACTGGAACTCTGCAGTTATCGACCAGGTTGACCTCGGTTCGCTGTCGTTAACCGGTCATGACGGTATCCTGATCACTGTCTGGCTGGGGATTTCCATCATGGTTTTCTCCTTTAACTTCTCGCCAATCGTCTCTTCCTTCGTGGTTTCTAAACGTGAAGAGTATGAGAAAGACTTCGGTCGCGACTTCACCGAACGTAAATGTTCCCAAATCATTTCTCGTGCCAGCATGCTGATGGTTGCAGTGGTGATGTTCTTTGCCTTTAGCTGCCTGTTTACGCTGTCTCCGGCCAACATGGCGGAAGCCAAAGCGCAGAATATTCCAGTGCTTTCTTATCTGGCTAACCACTTTGCGTCCATGACCGGTACCAAAACAACGTTCGCGATTACACTGGAATATGCGGCTTCCATCATCGCACTCGTGGCTATCTTCAAATCTTTCTTCGGTCACTATCTGGGGACGCTGGAAGGCTTGAATGGTCTGATTCTGAAGTTCGGTTATAAAGGCGACAAAACTAAAGTGTCGCTGGGTAAACTGAACACTATCAGCATGATCTTCATCATGGGCTCCACCTGGGTTGTTGCCTACGCCAACCCGAACATCCTCGACCTTATTGAAGCCATGGGCGCACCGATTATCGCATCCCTGCTGTGCCTGTTGCCGATGTATGCCATCCGTAAAGCGCCGTCTCTGGCGAAATACCGTGGTCGTCTGGATAACGTGTTTGTTACCGTGATTGGTCTGCTGACCATCCTGAACATCGTATACAAACTGTTTTAATCCGTAACTCAGGATGAGAAAAGAGATGAATGAATTTCCGGTTGTTTTGGTTATTAACTGTGGTTCGTCTTCGATTAAGTTTTCCGTACTCGATGCCAGCGACTGTGAAATATTAATGTCAGGTATTGCCGACGGTATTAACTCGGAAAATGCATTCTTATCCGTAAATGGGGGAGAGCCAGCACCGCTGGCTCACCACAGCTACGAAGGTGCATTGAAGGCAATTGCATTTGAACTGGAAAAACGGAATTTAAATGACAGAGTGGCCTTAATTGGCCACCGCATCGCTCACGGCGGCAGTATTTTTACCGAGTCCGCCATTATTACCGATGAGGTCATTGATAATATCCGTCGCGTTTCTCCACTGGCACCCCTGCATAATTACGCCAATTTAAGTGGTATTGAATCGGCGCAGCAATTATTTCCGGGCGTAACTCAGGTGGCGGTATTTGATACCAGTTTCCACCAGACGATGGCTCCGGAAGCTTATTTATACGGCCTGCCGTGGAAATATTATGAAGAGTTAGGTGTACGCCGTTATGGTTTCCACGGCACGTCGCACCGCTATGTTTCCCAGCGCGCACATTCTTTGCTGAATCTAGCGGAAGATGACTCCGGCCTGGTTGTGGCGCATCTTGGCAATGGCGCGTCAATCTGCGCAGTTCGCAACGGTCAGAGTGTTGACACCTCAATGGGAATGACGCCGCTGGAAGGCTTGATGATGGGTACCCGCAGTGGCGATGTCGATTTTGGTGCGATGTCCTGGGTCGCCAGCCAAACCAACCAGAGCTTGGGTGACCTGGAACGCGTAGTGAATAAAGAGTCGGGATTATTAGGTATTTCCGGTCTTTCTTCGGATTTACGTGTTCTGGAAAAAGCCTGGCATGAAGGTCACGAACGCGCGCAACTGGCAATTAAAACCTTTGTTCACCGAATTGCCCGTCATATTGCCGGACACGCAGCTTCATTACGTCGCCTGGATGGAATTATATTCACCGGCGGAATAGGAGAGAATTCAAGCTTAATTCGTCGTCTGGTCATGGAACATTTGGCTGTATTAGGCGTAGAGATTGATACAGAAATGAATAATCGCTCTAACTCCTGTGGTGAGCGAATTGTTTCCAGTGAAAATGCGCGTGTCATTTGCGCTGTTATTCCGACTAACGAAGAAAAAATGATTGCTTTGGATGCCATTCATTTAGGCAAAGTTAACGCGCCCGCAGAATTTGCATAATTTAGTTGAAGTATTGTAGAGAGATTATTTTTCATGAAGGTAGATATTGATACCAGCGATAAGCTGTACGCCGACGCATGGCTTGGCTTTAAAGGTACGGACTGGAAAAACGAAATTAATGTCCGCGATTTTATTCAACATAACTATACACCGTATGAAGGCGATGAATCTTTCCTCGCCGAAGCGACGCCTGCCACCACGGAATTGTGGGAAAAAGTAATGGAAGGTATCCGTATCGAAAACGCAACCCACGCGCCGGTTGATTTCGATACCAATATTGCCACCACAATTACCGCTCATGATGCGGGATATATTAACCAGCCGCTGGAAAAAATTGTTGGCCTGCAAACGGATGCGCCGTTGAAACGTGCGCTACACCCGTTCGGTGGCATTAATATGATTAAAAGTTCATTCCACGCCTATGGCCGTGAAATGGACAGTGAATTTGAATATCTGTTTACCGATCTGCGTAAAACCCATAACCAGGGCGTATTTGATGTTTACTCACCGGATATGCTGCGCTGCCGTAAATCTGGCGTGCTGACCGGTTTACCAGATGGCTATGGCCGTGGGCGCATTATCGGTGACTATCGCCGCGTAGCGCTGTATGGCATCAGTTATCTGGTACGTGAACGCGAACTGCAATTTGCCGATCTCCAGTCTCGTCTGGAAAAAGGCGAGGATCTGGAAGCCACCATCCGTCTGCGTGAGGAGCTGGCAGAGCATCGTCATGCGCTGTTGCAGATTCAGGAAATGGCGGCGAAATATGGCTTTGATATCTCTCGCCCGGCGCAGAATGTGCAAGAAGCGGTGCAGTGGCTCTACTTCGCTTATCTGGCGGCAGTGAAATCGCAAAATGGCGGCGCGATGTCGCTGGGCCGCACGGCATCGTTCCTCGATATCTACATTGAGCGCGACTTTAAAGCTGGCGTACTCAATGAGCAGCAGGCACAGGAACTGATCGATCACTTCATCATGAAGATCCGTATGGTACGCTTCCTGCGTACACCGGAATTTGATTCGCTGTTCTCCGGCGACCCAATCTGGGCGACGGAAGTGATCGGCGGGATGGGGCTGGACGGTCGTACGCTGGTGACCAAAAACTCCTTCCGCTATTTGCACACCCTGCACACTATGGGGCCGGCACCGGAACCTAACCTGACCATTCTTTGGTCGGAAGAATTACCGATTGCCTTCAAAAAATATGCCGCGCAGGTGTCGATCGTCACCTCTTCCTTGCAGTATGAAAATGACGATCTGATGCGTACTGACTTCAACAGCGACGATTACGCGATTGCCTGCTGCGTCAGCCCAATGGTGATTGGTAAGCAAATGCAGTTCTTTGGTGCACGCGCTAACCTGGCGAAAACGCTGCTCTACGCAATTAACGGCGGGGTGGACGAGAAGCTGAAGATTCAGGTCGGGCCGAAAACAGCACCGCTGATGGACGACGTGCTGGATTACGACAAAGTGATGGACAGCCTCGATCACTTCATGGACTGGCTGGCGGTGCAGTACATCAGCGCGCTGAATATCATTCACTACATGCACGACAAGTACAGCTACGAAGCTTCGCTGATGGCGCTGCACGATCGTGATGTCTATCGCACTATGGCATGCGGCATCGCGGGCCTGTCGGTGGCGACGGACTCCCTGTCTGCCATCAAATATGCCCGCGTGAAACCAATCCGTGACGAAAACGGCCTGGCGGTGGACTTTGAAATCGACGGTGAATATCCGCAGTACGGCAACAACGACGAGCGCGTAGACAGCATTGCCTGCGACCTGGTTGAACGCTTTATGAAGAAAATTAAAGCGCTGCCAACCTATCGCAACGCCGTCCCTACCCAGTCGATTCTGACTATCACTTCTAACGTGGTGTACGGCCAGAAAACCGGTAATACGCCGGACGGTCGTCGCGCCGGAACACCGTTCGCGCCGGGCGCTAACCCGATGCATGGTCGTGACCGCAAAGGTGCCGTGGCCTCATTGACGTCGGTGGCGAAACTGCCGTTCACCTACGCCAAAGATGGGATCTCGTACACCTTCTCAATCGTTCCTGCGGCGCTGGGCAAAGAAGATCCAGTACGTAAAACCAACCTTGTCGGCCTGCTGGATGGGTATTTCCACCACGAAGCGGATGTCGAAGGCGGTCAACACCTCAACGTCAACATAATGAATCGGGAAATGCTGCTGGATGCCATCGAGCACCCGGAAAAATATCCTAACCTGACAATCCGTGTCTCTGGCTACGCCGTGCGCTTCAACGCACTGACCCGTGAACAGCAACAGGATGTTATTTCACGTACTTTTACCCAGGCGCTCTGACGCCGGAGGATGTATGAAAAAGATTATCGAAACGCAACGTGCCCCAGGCGCAATCGGCCCTTATGTTCAGGGCGTTGATTTAGGCAGCATGGTCTTCACCTCCGGGCAAATTCCGGTTTGCCCGCAGACCGGTGAGATCCCGGCTGATGTGCAAGATCAGGCGCGTTTAAGCCTCGAAAACGTCAAAGCGATCGTGGTTGCTGCCGGGCTGAGCGTGGGCGATATCATCAAGATGACCGTGTTCATCACCGATCTGAATGATTTTGCCACCATCAATGAAGTCTATAAGCAGTTCTTCGATGAGCATCAGGCGACCTACCCGACCCGGAGCTGTGTGCAGGTTGCGCGTTTGCCGAAAGATGTGAAGCTGGAAATTGAAGCTATCGCAGTACGTAGTGCGTAAAGCCTCGTGAGCGGGACGGTCGCAAGGTCGTTCCGCTCCACTTCACTGAACGGCAATCCGAGGGTGTGGATATGATTAGTGCATTCGATATTTTCAAAATTGGGATTGGTCCCTCCAGTTCGCATACCGTGGGGCCAATGAATGCCGGAAAAAGTTTTATTGATCGGCTGGAAAGTAGCGGCTTATTAACCGCGACGAGCCATATTGTGGTCGATCTGTATGGGTCGTTGTCACTGACGGGCAAAGGCCATGCCACGGATGTCGCCATTATCATGGGACTGGCAGGAAACAGTCCGCAGGATGTTGTCATTGATGAGATCCCTGCATTTATAGAGTTAGTAACGCGCAGCGGGCGGCTGCCAGTGGCATCTGGTGCGCATATTGTTGATTTTCCTGTAGCAAAGAACATTATCTTCCATCCCGAAATGTTGCCTCGCCATGAGAACGGAATGCGGATCACTGCCTGGAAGGGACAGGAAGCGCTATTAAGTAAAACCTATTACTCTGTCGGCGGCGGGTTTATTGTCGAAGAAGAACACTTCGGCCTGTCGCACGATGTCGAAACGTCCGTACCTTACGATTTCCACTCAGCAGGTGAACTGCTGAAAATGTGTGATTACAACGGCCTGTCTATATCTGGCCTGATGATGCACAACGAGCTGGCGCTGCGCAGCAAAGCGGAAATTGACGCAGGGTTTGCCCGTATCTGGCAAGTGATGCATGACGGTATTGAACGCGGGATGAACACTGAAGGCGTGCTGCCTAGTCCGCTCAATGTGCCGCGTCGTGCCGTAGCGCTGCGTCGTCAGCTGGTTTCTAGCGATAACATCTCTAACGATCCGATGAATGTCATCGACTGGATCAACATGTACGCGCTGGCGGTTAGTGAAGAAAACGCAGCTGGCGGGCGCGTGGTAACGGCACCGACTAACGGTGCGTGCGGCATTATTCCGGCAGTGCTGGTTTATTACGATAAGTTCCGTCGTCCGGTAAACGAGCGGTCAATTGCCCGCTATTTTCTGGCAGCGGGGGCTATTGGCGCGCTGTATAAAATGAACGCCTCCATCTCTGGCGCGGAGGTCGGCTGTCAGGGGGAGATTGGCGTGGCCTGTTCAATGGCGGCGGCAGGGTTAACTGAACTACTGGGCGGCAGTCCGGCGCAGGTATGCAATGCGGCGGAAATCGCGATGGAGCATAACCTTGGGCTGACCTGCGATCCGGTTGCCGGACAGGTACAAATCCCGTGCATTGAACGTAATGCCATTAATGCCGTGAAAGCAGTAAACGCCGCGCGGATGGCGATGCGCCGCACCTCGGCACCGCGTGTTTCACTCGATAAAGTGATCGAGACGATGTATGAAACCGGCAAAGATATGAACGATAAATACCGCGAAACATCACGCGGAGGACTGGCCATTAAAGTGGTCTGCGGCTGACATTGCTGTCAGCTTTCATCCTTGGGTGCACAAATGTGCACCTTTTTTTTGTGATCTGCCGCAAATAGAGAATGAATATTCTATTGCGATTAATTTAGTAGAAAATTCTTATCCATCTCCGTTATTTCAAAGTCTTGATTGTGAAGATTTTCTCTGACCTCGCGCGTATCATTTCTTTATTCTAATAACTCGCCTGCAAAAACGTAGACCGCATATCGCCTTGATGCGGCTCGGAAAAAAATAATAAGCCCTACAAAATATTGAGCGAGAAATTAGGTGATGCTGCCAACTTACTGATTTAGTGTATGATGGTGTTTTTGAGGTGCTCCAGTGGCTTCTGTTTCTATCAGCTGTCCCTCCTGTTCAGCTACTGACGGGGTGGTGCGTAACGGCAAAAGCACTGCCGGACATCAGCGCTATCTCTGCTCTCACTGCCGTAAAACATGGCAACTGCAGTTCACTTACACCGCTTCTCAA
>NZ_MECT01000041.1:0-10577 GCF_001722145.1 Shigella sp. FC1544 | reverse complement strand
ACGGTTGTGGCGCACGTCTTCGGTGAACGCACTCTGGCCACACTGGAGCGTCTTCTGAGCCTGCTGTCGGCCTTTGAGGTCGTGGTATGGATGACGGATGGCTGGCCGCTGTATGAATCACGCCTGAAGGGAAAGCTGCACGTTATCAGCAAGCGTTACACTCAGCGCATTGAGCGACATAATCTGAATCTGAGACAACATCTGGCAAGGCTGGGACGGAAGTCACTGTCGTTCTCAAAATCGGTGGAGCTGCATGACAAGGTCATCGGGCATTATCTGAACATAAAACACTATCAGTAAGTTGGAGTCATTACCGATCCGCTGGGCTTAATTGATAAACCTGCTCCAGTATTCAATCGAGACCTAAATTCAGATCCGTATTATCTTGCCGTAAATAATTGTTATTCATATGCTCTAAATAGGTATGGAAACCCTGGGAGTAGGATTT
Organism: Shigella sp. FC1544; assembly: GCF_001722145.1. Taxonomy (NCBI): domain Bacteria; kingdom Pseudomonadati; phylum Pseudomonadota; class Gammaproteobacteria; order Enterobacterales; family Enterobacteriaceae; genus Shigella; species Shigella sp. FC1544. The sequence goes on along the minus strand of NZ_MECT01000041.1, from coordinate 10,129 downwards.
TTGGCGGCGGAGGATTACAACCTGGAGAATTATCTGGAAAAGAGTTTTCTAAACTCACTTGCGGTAGTATTTTTGAAGCGTCAAAAAATGATGGTGCCAAGGATTTAGATAATGGGAGTTGTCCATCTGGTTACCATAAAGCTCAATTGTTTATTCGTCCTCACAATTTTATAGGCATGGGAGGGGATTATCACTGGTATCGTCAGGATGCAAATGGCGAATGGTCTGACAAACAAGGAGTGGGAGCAATTAGATTTAGAGGAAAAGACCCCTTCCCCCCAATAGATTATCCTGAAAAGTGTGGAACGATATTTTTACCAAACTAAGTATTGCCATATTGTTAGCATTTTCTGCATATGTTCATGCGGAAACATCAGCTCCAATATTTTTTGAAGATGTTGGCAGTATAGACTCTTGGTTTTCAATTAAATACCAAAAATATGAAAACGTGAAGGATGAACAATACCCAGAAATTCTGATTTATTATGGTGTTAAAGGTTCAGGAATAAATAGAGTTGATGGGTGGTTTTTCTCATGTGCAAAGGCTGGGAGAACTTGTAGTCTAATTCTCATGGCTGACTTTGGTGAAAGCCGCTATTTTAAACCTGCAAAAATAGCTATGAATAAGAATAATTTGATTATAAGGACGAGTGATGTAGAAATAGCATTTAAGATAACGAAATAAATATTTATTTTAACAGTGTTTATTTTTTTAAAAAGAGAAAATGGAGTGCGATTGTTAGTTTGAAATACAATTAATAGTGAGGTAATTAAGCTTTGAGAACTGTTATTTTCTAAAAATAAAAAATACAAAAAATGAATGCAGCTCGGGAAATAGTAGAATAATTCTCGCTCAGATGAAGTTGATAATATTTTTACCAACAAAATACTTCCCCGCAAAAACTCTGCCCCATAAAATTCATTTACCATCGTCTACACTTACTCCTTTATACCGTTCAGGAGCAGTAATGAATCTACAACGATTTGATGACAGCACCCTAATCCGTATCTTTGCCCTTCATGAGTTACATCGACTGAAAGAACATGGCTTAACGCGCGGGGCGCTTCTCGATTATCACAGCCGCTATAAACTCGTCTTTCTGGCGCATTCTCAGCCGGAGTACCGCAAACTTGGCCCGTTCGTGGCTGATATTCACCAGTGGCAAAATCTGGATGACTATTACAACCAGTACCGCCAACGCGTAGTTGTTTTGCTTTCTCACCCCGCCAACCCGCGCGATCACACCAATGTTTTGATGCACGTTCAGGGTTATTTTCGCCCGCATATTGATTCCACAGAACGCCAGCAGCTGGCTGCGCTTATCGACAGTTATCGCCGTGGCGAGCAACCACTTCTTGCGCCGCTGATGCGTATCAAACACTATATGGCGCTTTATCCTGACGCCTGGCTTTCAGGGCAGCGTTATTTCGAACTTTGGCCGCGTGTGATTAACTTGCGCCATTCAGGAGTTTTATGACTACCCATCTGGTCTGGTTTCGCCAGGATTTACGTTTGCACGATAATCTCGCACTGGCTGCCGCCTGCCGCAATTCGTCTGCACGCGTGCTGGCGTTGTATATCGCTACACCACGCCAGTGGGCGACGCATAACATGTCGCCGCGTCAGGCTGAACTTATCAATGCTCAACTGAATGGGCTACAAATAGCGCTTGCGGAAAAAGGTATTCCTTTATTGTTCCGTGAAGTGGATGACTTTGTCGCCAGTGTCGAAATAGTTAAACAGGTGTGCGCGGAAAACAGCGTTACCCACCTGTTTTATAACTATCAGTATGAAGTGAATGAGCGGGCGCGGGATGTGGAAGTTGAAAGAGCGCTGCGTAACGTGGTGTGTGAAGGATTTGATGACAGCGTGATCCTGCCGCCTGGCGCGGTGATGACCGGTAATCACGAGATGTACAAAGTCTTTACGCCTTTTAAGAATGCCTGGCTGAAACGGCTGCGGGAAGGGATGCCGGAGTGCGTCGCTGCGCCAAAAGTTCGTAGTAGCGGATCGATAGAGCCCTCGCCATCCATTACGCTGAATTATCCTCGTCAGTCTTTCGATACTGCGCATTTCCCGGTGGAAGAAAAAGCGGCGATTGCGCAATTACGCCAGTTTTGCCAGAACGGTGCCGGAGAATATGAGCAACAACGAGATTTTCCGGCAGTGGAAGGCACCAGTCGTTTGTCCGCCAGCCTGGCAACGGGCGGGTTATCGCCTCGCCAGTGTTTGCATCGCTTGTTGGCGGAACAGCCGCAGGCGCTGGACGGTGGGGCCGGTAGTGTCTGGCTTAGTGAGCTGATCTGGCGCGAGTTCTACCGTCATCTGATGACGTATTACCCCTCGTTGTGTAAACATTGTCCGTTTATTGCCTGGACGGATCGTGTGCAGTGGCAGAGCAATCCCGCACATTTACAGGCCTGGCAGGAAGGCAAAACGGGATACCCGATTGTCGATGCTGCCATGCGTCAGCTTAACAGCACTGGCTGGATGCATAACCGGCTACGGATGATTACAGCCAGTTTTCTGGTGAAAGATTTGTTGATCGACTGGCGCGAAGGCGAGCGATATTTCATGTCGCAGCTGATTGATGGTGATTTGGCAGCCAATAACGGTGGCTGGCAGTGGGCCGCTTCAACCGGAACCGATGCAGCGCCGTATTTTCGTATTTTCAACCCGACAACCCAGGGCGAGAAATTTGACCGTGAGGGCGAGTTTATTCGTCGATGGTTACCGGAGCTGCGCGATGTACCAGGGAAAGCGGTGCATGAGCCGTGGAAGTGGGCGCAGAAAGCAGGTGTGATGCTGGATTATCCGCAACCGATAGTTGATCACAAAGAGGCAAGGCTGCGAACGCTGGCAGCGTACGAAGAAGCGAGGAAAGGAGCCTGATAAAACGCAGCGAGCGTTTTATCAGGTATGGTGCTGGTCTATTATGACTCCAGCGCCAGCGCGCGGTTTCTGAATTTCAGCGCCTGATACAGCCAAATCATCAGTACCAGTCCTACACACGCCAGTGCGCCCTAGGTAATTTGATCAAATACTTCAATATATGCATTGATGGAGTAGTTGATCGCCCCGGAAGCATCAAACGAAGCCTGCGATGTCTGATCGGCAATCACGCCCGCGAGATAGTTCGCAATCGCGCCGGAAAGCAGCATATAAATGCCGGTTAATACGCCGGTCACACCGGGGATTTCAATGCGCGTAATTTGCGACATGGCAACCGGGTCGATAAACAGTTCCGCAAAGCCCATCACCGCCAGGCCTAATACCATCAGTGGCAGAGAAGAGTGACCATACATTGCGGACCAGCGGGCGCTTAAGGTCAGAATGCAGAACCCGGCGCTCATCAGGCCGAGACCAAGAGCAAATTTTCCCCAGATGCGCACGGTACGATTACCTGCGACGCTTTCTTTAACCACCCACGCCAGGAACACACCGCACAGCATAACTGCGAAGGCATTAATCGACTGGAACATAGCAGTCGGAACGGTATAACCAAACATATCGCGGTTAACGAAGCGGTCGATATAAAGGCTAATCGAGCTGCCGCCCTGTTGTGCGAAGGCCCAGAACAACATACTGAAGAAGGTGAGCGTCACAATCAGCCCCAGCTCCTTACGCTGTTTCTGGTTTTCTGCTTTGCGATAAATTTTTGCCAGTACACCCAGGCCAATAATAGTCGCGACAATTAAGGCGTATACCGACCACTCTTTCCAGAACAATACGGTAATCAGCGCAGGCGTTGCCACCAGCAGAACCAGCAGCCATCCCCAGTTAGGCAGGAGAAAGTTTGTCGCACGCAGTACTTTTTTATTAACGCCGCGGGTATGTGTGAAATGACGATTGCCACATAAGAAAATGACCAGACCCGCGATCATACCCACCGCCGCCAGGCCAAAGCCCATCGCCCAGCTGTACTCTTCCTGGGCGTAGCCACAGGCAATAGGTGCGATAATAGACCCCACGTTACCCACTGCATACATCAGCGAGAAACCGCCATCACGACGCGGATCGGTTGGCTCATACAGCTCGCCGAGCAGGCAACTGACATTGGATTTAAACAGACCATAGCCACAAACGATTATCGCCAGGGACAGATAGAGGAATGACGGATGGATCTCACTGGCACCCAACACCACATGACCGATCGCCATCAATAACGCCCCCAGCATCACCGCCATGCGATTGCCGAGAACTTTATCCGCCAAAAAGCCACCGAGGATTGGCGTGACATACACCAGCGAACAGTAGGCGCTAAATAACTCGTAGGCGTGAGTATCGTTGTATTTTAGTTGATTGGTGAGATAGAGAATCAGCAGGGCACGCATGCCGTAAAAGCTAAAATATTCCCAGATTTGCAGCGCAACGACATAGTAAATAGCGCGCGGCTGTGATGCGTGTTTATTCATAATAATTCCACAATTGACGGCAACGTCACGTAATAGTTGCGCGGCATGCTTGTGTTTCCTTAAAGTTAAAACTTTGATACAGATCTGATTATTTATGCAATATGCTGTCTGATTGCATAAATATACATTAGCTGAAGCGTGATGATATAAACAATTTGCGTCTTTTGGCGTCGGGTTTGTTTCTTAATATGTCAAAAGATTGGCTATCGACGAACAGGCGAGGTAACGCTATGTTAACGGTGTAGCTATCAGAATACGGAAGGCGCGAAGATGAAAAACACCGAACTGGAACAACTGATTAACGAAAAACTGAACAGCGCGGCGATTAGTGATTACGCGCCGAATGGTTTGCAGGTGGAAGGCAAAGAGACGGTGCAAAAAATTGTTACCGGTGTCACCGCCAGCCAGGCTTTGCTCGATGAGGCAGTGCGTCTGGGCGCGGATGCGGTCATTGTGCATCATGGCTACTTCTGGAAAGGAGAGTCTCCGGTCATTCGCGGAATGAAGCGTAACCGTTTAAAAACGTTGCTGGCGAATGATATCAACCTGTATGGCTGGCATTTGCCGCTTGACGCACATCCTGAGCTGGGCAATAACGCACAGCTGGCGGCGTTACTGGGGATCACGGTCATGGGCGAAATTGAGCCGTTGGTGCCGTGGGGAGAGCTGACCATGCCTGTGCCGGGACTGGAACTAGCCTCCTGGATTGAAGCGCGTCTGGGACGTAAGCCGTTATGGTGTGGCGATACCGGACCTGAGGTGGTCCAGCGCGTCGCCTGGTGCACGGGCGGCGGGCAAAGTTTTATCGATAGCGCCGCGCGTTTTGGCGTGGATGCTTTTATTACTGGCGAAGTTTCTGAACAGACCATTCATTCAGCCCGCGAGCAGGGATTGCATTTTTATGCTGCAGGTCACCATGCCACTGAACGTGGTGGTATTCGCGCATTGAGCGAGTGGCTGAATGAAAATACCGATCTTGATGTGACCTTTATTGATATTCCTAATCCTGCATAACGAATAATCAGAGGGATCGAAAGTGCAACGAGCGCGTTGTTATCTGATAGGTGAAACGGCGGTAGTGCTGGAACTGGAACCGCCGGTGACGCTGGCTAGCCAGAAACGGATCTGGCGACTGGCGCAGCGTCTGGTGGATATGCCGAATGTGGTTGAAGCCATTCCCGGCATGAACAATATCACGGTGATTTTGCGTAATCCTGAGTCGCTGGCGCTGGATGCCATAGAGCGTTTGCAACGCTGGTGGGAGGAGAGCGAGGCCCTGGAACCTGAGTCTCGCTTTATTGAAATTCCGGTGGTTTACGGTGGTGCAGGCGGACCGGATTTGGCGGTGGTCGCGGCGCATTGCGGGTTGAGCGAAAAACAGGTTGTTGAATTGCACTCCTCCGTGGAATACGTGGTCTGGTTTTTAGGTTTTCAACCGGGCTTCCCGTATCTCGGGAATTTGCCGGAACAACTACACACGCCACGGCGCGCTGAACCGCGCTTGCTCGTTCCGGCAGGTTCTGTCGGGATCGGCGGGCCGCAGACTGGTGTTTATCCGCTGGCAACGCCGGGTGGCTGGCAGTTGATTGGTCATACCTCACTCAGCCTGTTTGATCCGGCGCGTGACGAACCCATCTTATTACGTCCGGGAGACAGCGTGCGCTTTGTACCGCAGAAGGAGGGAGTATGCTGAAGATTATTCGTGCGGGCATGTATACCACTGTGCAGGATGGCGGTCGTCACGGTTTTCGCCAGTCGGGTATCAGCCACTGCGGCGCACTGGATATGCCTGCGTTACGCATTGCTAACCTGCTGGTGGGTAATGACGCCAATGCCCCCGCGCTGGAGATCACGCTCGGTCAGTTAACGGTTGAGTTCGAAACTGATGGGTGGTTTGCTCTGACGGGTGCCGGTTGCGAAGCGCGGCTGGATGATAACGCCGTCTGGACCGGCTGGCGCTTGCCGATGAAAGCAGGCCAGCGTTTAACGCTTAAACGCCCGCAGCACGGCATGCGCAGTTATCTGGCGGTCGCGGGTGGTATTGATGTTCCGCCGGTAATGGGGTCATGCAGCACCGATCTCAACGTGGGGATTGGCGGGCTGGAAGGCCGTTTACTGAAGGATGGTGACCGACTCCCGATTGGCAAATCGAAGCGTGATTTTATGGAAGCGCAGGGCGTTAAACAGCTGCTGTGGGGCAACCGCATTCGCGCCTTGCCGGGGCCGGAATATCATGAGTTCGATCGCGCCTCGCAGGATGCATTCTGGCGTTCGCCCTGGCAGCTTAGCCCGCAAAGTAACCGCATGGGCTATCGCTTACAGGGGCAAATTTTAAAACGCACCACCGATCGCGAACTGTTATCTCACGGTTTGTTACCGGGTGTGGTGCAGGTGCCGCATAACGGGCAGCCGATTGTGTTGATGAACGACGCACAGACCACCGGTGGTTACCCGCGTATTGCCTGTATCATTGAGGCTGATATGTACCATCTGGCGCAAATTCCGCTCGGTCAGCCGATTCATTTTGTCCAGTGTTCACTGGAAGAGGCACTGAAAGCGCGGCAAGATCAACAACGTTATTTCGAACAATTAGCGTGGCGGCTACACAATGAAAATTGACCTGAACGCCGATCTGGGCGAAGGCTGCGCCAGCGACGCAGAGCTATTAACGCTGGTTTCCTCTGCCAATATTGCTTGTGGATTTCATGCAGGCGATGCCCAAACCATGCAGGCTTGCGTGCGTGAAGCAATAAAAAATGGTGTCGCGATTGGCGCTCACCCGAGTTTTCCCGACAGGGAAATTTTGGTCGCAGCGCCATGCAGCTGCCGCCAGAAACCGTTTACGCCCAGACGCTGTATCAAATTGGCGCGCTGGCAACGATTGCCCGTGCGCAAGGCGGCGTAATGCGTCATGTCAAACCGCACGGCATGTTGTACAACCAGGCGGCGAAAGAAGCACAACTGGCAGACGCCATCGCCAGAGCGGTATACGCTTGCGATCCAGCATTGGTTCTCGTTGGGCTGGCAGGAAGCGAGCTGATTCGTGCAGGCAAGCAATATGGCCTGACAACGCGCGAGGAAGTGTTTGCCGATCGCGGTTATCAGGCTGACGGCTCGCTGGTGCCGCGAAGTCAGCCAGGCGCGTTGATTGAAAACGAAGAACAGGCGCTGGCGCAAACGCTAGAGATGGTGCAACACGGCAGAGTCAAAAGTATCACCGGCGAATGGGCAACGGTCACGGCGCAAACAGTCTGCCTGCATGGCGACGGCGAGCAAGCACTGGCGTTCGCCCGCCGACTACGCTCTACATTTGCCGAAAAGGAGATTGTTGTCGCAGCATAACCCCGATTAATAAAGAATGAAAAAAGGATATCACCATGCCTGAAGGCCCGGAGATCCGCCGTGCAGCGGATAACCTGGAGGCGGCGATCAAAGGCAAACCACTAACTGATGTCTGGTTTGCCTTCCCGCAGTTAAAAACTTATCAATCACAACTTATCGGTCAACACGTTACCCATGTGGGAACGCGTGGTAAGGCGTTGTTAACTCATTTTTCCAACGACTTAACGCTCTACAGCCATAATCAGCTTTACGGCGTCTGGCGCGTGGTTGATACCGGCGAAGAGCCGCAGACCACGCGAGTATTGCGGGTAAAACTGCAAACGGCTGACAAAACCATTCTGCTTTATAGCGCCTCGGATATTGAGATGTTGAGGCCGGAACAACTGACCACGCATCCGTTTTTACAACGCGTTGGTCCCGATGTGCTGGATCCGAATCTGACGCCGGAGGTGGTAAAGGAACGGTTATTGTCACCGCGCTTTCGTAACCGTCAGTTTGCAGGATTACTGCTCGATCAGGCGTTTCTGGCTGGGCTTGGCAATTATTTGCGGGTGGAGATCCTCTGGCAGGTTGGGTTGACTGGAAATCATAAAGCGAAAGATCTCAATGCGGCGCAACTGGATGCACTCGCACACGCGTTACTGGAGATTCCTCGGTTTTCTTACGCTACGCGGGGGCAGGTGGATGAGAATAAGCATCATGGGGCGCTGTTTCGCTTTAAGGTTTTTCATCGTGATGGCGAACTGTGCGAACGCTGTGGCGGCATCATTGAGAAAACCACGTTGTCCTCGCGCCCGTTTTACTGGTGTCCAGGCTGCCAGCACTAGGCCGACCGCTTCGGCGCATAGGTTGAAATAAACCGCGCAATGGCTGGCCCCGTCAGCAAAATACTGAACAGGCGCAGGGTTTGCATCGCCATAATAAGCGCCATATCGGCATTGCTCCCTGCGGCGATGACCGCCACGGTATCAAGCCCGTCGGGACTGGTGGCGAGGTAGGCAGTCATAAAATCAATATGCATAAACCGGGTCAGTCCCCACGCCATACCTGCACAAATAGCCAGCAGAGCAAAAATCGACAGCAGGATTTGCGGTAGTGGGCGTAGTGCCCGCAGTAAGATTTGTTTACCGAAACCAAGACCAATCCGCCAGCCAATTGCCATATACGCCATCGCCAGCAGCCATTCCGGTAGTTCGATGGTGATGAGCTGACCAGACTGGAGCACTGCGCCCGCCAGCATCGGGATGAGCATCGTGCCGGAAGGAAGACGCAGCATGCATCCCGCCGTACCGGCAACGACTGCGAGCAAAATCGTAAGCAGGAGATTAATGCTCACTGGCGGGAACCAGACGATTTGCTGGTTAACCGCTTCAGCGTTATCACCCAGCATCATGCAGGTGACCAGAACAGCGGCCCCCGCGACGAACAGCACTCGCAGATATTGCATAAACGCCACCAGGCGAATATCTGCGCCGTAATCTTGCGCCATAGCGACCATTGCCGCTGCGCCGCCTGGAGAAGAACCCTAGGCACCGGTATTTCCAGGCAGTGAGCTATAGCGCACCAATAACCAACCCACGATGGCGCTGGAAAGCAGCGTCACCAGTAAAATAGCAAGCACGATCGGCCAGTTGGCGGCCAGCGTGGTGAGAATCGAACCAGTGAGGTTTTGCGCAATCATGCAGCCAAGAATGGCCTGCGCGGCGAGAAAAGCGGAGCGGGGAAGTTGCAGAGTAATTCCGCGCATACTGAAGATGATCCCGGCGATCATCGGCCCAAGTAATAGCGCCGCCGGGAGATGTACCGCGAGGAAACCAATAGAAAGGAGAAGTGATAGCACACATAACATTCCCCACTGCAAAACTGGCATCCTTCGCTCCCTCATTATTTTCTCTTTGGTGTATCGATACAGCATAAAGAAAGCCGGGCCAGGAAAAAATAACAGTAATCAAGGAAAAGAGGAAAATCAGCAATTTTCTGAAAGAGATGCCCTTTCCGGCTGCAAAGGGCATCATGGCAAATCAGTTATAGTTAATTTTAAAAAGCACCACTGTATCGAAGGGCCCAGCCTCGATGGGGGTACCTGCAATGGACGAAAGTTCAGCTGTATAGGTTTTTTCGTAGACCAACATGTCGCTGGTGAAATCGGCGTATTCAGCATATTTATTGAAGGTATAAGGCGAGGCGTTTTGGTAATGCTGCCAACTTACTGATTTAGTGTATGATGGTGATTTTAAGGTGCTTGCGTGGCTTCCATTTCCATCAGATGTCCTTCCTGCTCCGCTACTGAAGGCGTGGTGCGTAACGGCAAAAGCACTGCCGGACATCAGCGCTATCTCTGCTCTCATTGCCGTAAAACATGGCAACTACA
>NZ_MECT01000040.1:0-10831 GCF_001722145.1 Shigella sp. FC1544 | reverse complement strand
AGCAGGCGCTGGAGTTCTTTAATCTGCTTCATGGCGGCAGCAAGTTCAGAGGCAGGAACAACCTGTTCTCCGGCGGCCACAGCAGTAAGACTTCCTTCCTGGTATTGCTTACGCCAGAGAAATAACTGGCTGGCTGCTACACCATGTTGCCGGGCAACGAGGGAGACCGTCATCCCCGGTTCAAAGCTCTGCTGAACAATTGCGATCTTTTCCTGTGTGGTACGCCGTCTGCGTTTCTCCGGCCCTAAGACATCAATCATCTGTACTCCAATGACTAGTCTAAAAACTAGTATTAAGACTATCACTTATTTAAGTGATACTGGTTGTCTGGAGATTCAGGGGGCCAGTCTACATATCCTCAATAGCCTCAGTCGTTCACCAGAAGAAAGTATTCCTGTTTCCTGCCGTACCTGGAGTGAAACAAAGGCAGCTTATTGTTGTTTTTCAAACGATAAAGTCTCTGCTAATAAAATTATGGCTCCTCACAAAGAAAATATCACTGAAAGAGCTCAGCAGTTTAAAAGAGTTTTAGTTTTACAGGATACAACAGAACTTAATTATTCTGGTCAGAAAGAAAAACAAGGAGTTGGTCACAAAAACATAAAGATGAAAGAAACTTATTTCTTCATCCTCAACTCGTCATCAGTGAGTCAGGTGTTTGCCTCGGTGTTTATGATGACTATCAGTGGTTCAGGGATGAATTAAAAACCAGTAAAAATACCCGACAAGAAATCTGCAATGATTTACTTCATAAAAAACATGTCAGTGAAAAAGAAACCTGGCGTTGGGTTGAAGGATATAATAAAGCAACAGAACTGGCTCGCCAATGCCCTGATACCCATGTATTGTCAATTTCTGATCGTGAAGGCGATTTTTATGACCTGTTTGAACGCGCAGAGCAGACTCCCGGAATAAAAGCTGACTGGCTTGTCAGAATGAAATTTAATAACAGAGCAACGCTGAATATTAATGGTAAACGGGATCATAGGTTGTTGCACGAAAGAATCATGGAGATTACACCGCAGCAACTGGTTGAATTCACTATACCTGATGGGCGGGGGCAGCAAGCCAGAACACTGCCTGACATGCTTTCATCAGACGCAGGTCCTCTCTCATATCCTCTGATTTACTCCAGTAAGGTGATGATCATATCTTTATTTGATAGTACGGTAATGCCAGATAAATACAGACACAATGGTAAATAATATAGTTGCAAATAATGCTGCCATAATCAGCGCGATTGCGACACCTGTTTTCGATACCAGCGGCACCAGCAAAGCGCACAGTCCATAGCCAAGTGTGTGACTGGTAGCGAGCCAGCCCGCGCCTGCGCCATCAGCCAGCTTATCATTCAGTAGAAGTTGATAAGCGGGTGTTGCCAGAGCTGCTCCAAATGACAGCACTGCACAGCCCGGGTAAAACAACCATAGCTGTTCGGAGAGCATGATAGCCAGACCACCACTCATCAACACTCCGGCACTCAGGAGCAGGGCCACCGGAGTCAGGCGCTGCGGACGGACTACCCCGAACTGCGCGATAAGCGCAGCTACTGCGGACAGACCCAACAGCCAGGCCACCTGTTGGCTAATGGCGGTGGTATCCGTGACGAACTGGCGAGTAAGGGCAGGCGAAAGTCCAAGCTGCATCATGCTCACCGCCGCAGCCAGTAATATTGCGCAAAGCAGATAAGGCAGACAATCCCGCTTCAGACTGACGCTCTTGCACTCCGGTGTGGGCTGTGGTGGTGTGCCGGGCAACCGCAGCAGCATCAGCAGCGCCAGCACTGGTGCTGCCATCAGTAGCCCCAGTGGCGCCAGAGGATGAATGGCCAGCATTGCTGCCGCGCACAGCGGCCCGAATAGCCTGCCGCAACTCAGGCCGGAGCTGATGGTTGCCAGAGCGGCCATGCGATTCCCTTCTCCAGCTCTCTGCAATGCCCAGACCTGACAGGCTGGCACCATTGCCGACACGGTCAGCCCGTAGGCGATCCGGGCGATGATTAATATTCCCAGTCCCACCGCTGTTGTTATGGCGCTGGTAGCCATCAGCACGCTTCCCAGCCCTAGCAGGGTAAAGCTTATGCCATATCCTCCCAGAGCCCACAACACCACAGGTTTACTTCCAGTACGGGAAATTTGCTTTCCCCACCACGGGGACGATGGCAGAAACAGCATTGAGCCAAGCATCAGCAGGGCAGCCCATACAGACAGACTCAGATTTGTCTGTATGACCAGAACAGGGAGCACAACCAGCAGACCGTTCTGTCCGATACCGAGAAGCCCGGCACTGAACGCAAGTGGCCAGCAGGACAGTGTTTTTTGGGGCGTATCTTCGATCCCTGGTGACATTATAATGTTTCAACTCCATGTATTAATTGTGTTTATTTGTAAAATTAATTTATCTGACAATAACATTTATTATTGATAATGAGAATCATTATCGACATAATTGTTATTATTTTACTGTGTGGGAGCTGTTTGACTATGACCCTGCCCTCTGAAAAACCAGCCACAGATGTGGCTGCGCAGTGCTTCCTGAATGCACTGATTCGTGAAACCACAGACTGGAAACTGACAGAATACCCGCCAGACGAATTGCTCATCCCGCTGGATGAGCAGAAATCGCTCCATTTCAGAGTGGCTTATTTCTCCCCAACCCAGCATCACCGCTTTGCATTTCCTGCACGTCTGGTCACGGCATCAGGCAGTTATCCTGTCGACTTTACCACTCTCTCCCGGCTTATTATTGATAAGCTACGCCATCAACTGTTTCTGCCCGTTCCCCTCTGCGAAACTTTCCACCAGCGCGTGCTGGAAAGCCATGTCCATACGCAACAGGCAATTGATGCCCGTCATGACTGGGCCGCTCTGCGTGAAAAAGCGTTGAATTTTGGCGAGGCTGAGCAGGCGCTGCTGACAGGACACGCTTTCCACCCTGCGCCTAAGTCTCATGAACCGTTTAACCGGCGGGAGGCTGAACGCTACCTGCCTGATATGGCACCCCACTTCCCACTGCGGTGGTTTTCGGTGGATAAAACGCAAATCGCCGGTGAAAGTTTGCATCTCAACCTTCAACAGCGGCTGACGCGATTTGCCGCAGAGAATGCGCCTCAGTTACTCAACGAATTAAGTGACAACCAATGGCTGTTCCCGTTGCACCCGTGGCAGGGGGAATATCTTTTGCAGCAGGGGTGGTGCCAGGCACTTGTTGCTAAAGGGCTGATTAAAGACTTAGGTGAGGCCGGCACGTCGTGGCTGCCGACCACCTCTTCCCGTTCCCTCTACTGTGCCACCAGCCGCGATATGATCAAGTTCTCCCTGAGCGTACGGCTGACCAACTCCATCCGTACTCTGTCCGTGAAAGAAGTGAAGCGTGGGATGCGCCTGGCACGCCTGGCTCAAACCGACGGCTGGCAGATGCTACAGGTCCGCTTCCCGACTTTCCGGGTAATGCAGGAGGATGGCTGGGCCGGGCTGCTCGATCTTAACGGCAACATCATGCAGGAAAGTCTGTTTGCCCTGCGTGAAAATCTGCTGGTGGATCAGCCGAAAAGCCAGACTAACGTACTGGTCTCCCTGACTCAGGCCGCACCTGATGGCGGTGATTCGCTGCTGGTTTCGGCGGTAAAACGCCTGAGCGATCGCCTCGGTATCACTGTGCAACAGGCCGCCCATGCATGGGTCGATGCATACTGTCAGCAAGTGCTAAAGCCGCTGTTTACGGCTGAAGCGGATTACGGCCTGGTGCTGCTGGCGCATCAGCAAAATATTCTTGTCCAGATGCTTGGGGATCTGCCGGTCGGATTTATTTACCGTGACTGTCAGGGCAGCGCTTTTATGCCTCACGCGACAGACTGGCTCGATTCTATTGGCGAGGCGCAGGCGGAAAATATTTTCACCCATGAGCAGTTGCTGCGCTATTTCCCTTATTACCTGCTGGTTAACTCCACTTTTGCTGTGACCGCTGCGCTGGGGGCTGCCGGGCTGGACAGCGAATCGAATCTGATGGCTCGTGTACGAGCATCGCTGGCTGAAGTGCGTGATCAGGTGACTCATAAAACCTGTCTCAACTACGTGCTGGAAAGTCCGTACTGGAACGTAAAAGGTAACTTTTTCTGTTATCTGAACGATCATAACGAGAACACCATTGTTGACCCTTCGGTGATCTATTTCGATTTCGCTAACCCGCTGCAGGCTCAGGAGGTCTGAATGTCTGAGGCAAACATTATTCACAGCAGATATGGACTGCGCTGTGAAAAACTCGACAAGCCCCTGAATCTTGGCTGGGGACTGGACAATAGCGCGGTGTTGCACTGTCCCGGGGAGCTGCCGACAGGGTGGCTGTGCGATGCGCTGGATCAGATATTTATCGCCGCACCACAACTGTCAGCAGTGGCTCTCCCCTGGGCCGAATGGCGTGAGGAGCCACAGGCGCTGACGCTTTTTGGGCAGGTAAAAAGCGACATTATCCATCGTACTGCCTTCTGGCAGTTACCGTTATGGTTGAGTTCACCGGCAAACCGGGCCTCCGGTGAAATGGTTTTTGATGCAGAGCATGAGATTTATTTCCCGCAGCGCCCACCCCGTCCACAGGGTGAGGTTTACCGCCGTTACGATCCACGTATTCGCAGGATGCTGAGTTTCCGCATTGCCGATCCCGTTTCTGATGCAGAACGTTTCACCCGCTGGATGAATGATCCGCGCGTTGAGTATTTCTGGGAGCAAAGTGGCTCACTGGAGGTACAGACCGCCTATCTGGAGCGCCAGCTCACCGGTAAACATGCATTCCCGCTGATTGGGTGCTTCGACGATCGGCCATTCAGCTATTTCGAAATCTACTGGGCGGCGGAAGACCGCATTGGTCGTCACTATTCGTGGCAGCCCTTTGACCGTGGCCTGCATCTGCTGGTTGGTGAACAGCAATGGCGCGGGGCCCACTATGTGCAAAGCTGGCTGCGCGGGCTGACACATTACCTGCTGCTGGATGAGCCCCGTACGCAGCGCACAGTACTGGAGCCACGCACCGATAACCAGCGCCTGTTCCGCCATCTTGAGCCTGCGGGATACCGGACAATTAAAGAGTTCGACTTCCCACATAAGCGCTCGCGCATGGTGATGGCGGATCGTCATCACTTCTTCACGGAGGTCGGTCTGTAATGAATCACAAGGACTGGGATTTTGTTAACCGTCGGCTGGTGGCAAAAATGTTGTCTGAGATGGAGTATGAGCAGGTTTTCCACGCGGAATCTCAGGGCGATGACCACTACTGCATTAACCTGCCGGGAGCACAATGGCGCTTCATCGCTGAACGTGGTATCTGGGGCTGGCTGTGGATTGATGCCCAAACGTTGCGCTGCACGAACGAACCAGTACTGGCGCAGACGCTGCTGATGCAGCTAAAGCCGGTGCTGTCAATGAGTGATGCCACTGTTGCAGAGCATATGCAGGATTTGTATGCCACGCTACTGGGCGACCTGCAACTGCTGAAGGCCCGTCGCGGACTGAGTGCCAGTGACCTGATTAATCTTGATGCCGATCGTCTGCAATGCCTGCTGAGCGGTCATCCTAAATTCGTTTTTAATAAAGGTCGCCGTGGCTGGGGCAAAGAGGCGCTGGAACGATATGCGCCAGAGTATACCAACACCTTCAGACTGCACTGGCTGGCGGTAAAACGTGAACATATGATCTGGCGCTGCGATAACGATCTGGATATTCAGCAGTTGTTGACTGCCGCAATGGATCCGCAGGAGTTTACACGCTTCAGTCAGGTCTGGCAGGAAAACGGGCTGGATCACAACTGGCTACCGCTGCCGGTACATCCGTGGCAGTGGCAGCAAAAAATCGCCACAGACTTCATCGCTGATTTTGTCGAAGGCAGGATGGTGTCTCTCGGCGAGTTTGGCGACCAGTGGCTCGCCCAGCAGTCGCTGCGTACCCTGACCAACGCCAGCCGCCGGGGAGGGCTGGATATCAAGCTGCCGCTGACCATCTACAACACCTCATGCTACCGGGGGATCCCTGGCAGATATATCGCTGCCGGACCACTGGCTTCACGCTGGCTGCAACAGGTTTTTGCGACCGACGCCACCCTGGTGCAAAGCGGCGCAGTGATCCTTGGTGAACCGGCGGCAGGCTATGTGTCCCATGAAGGCTATGCCGCGCTTGCCCGGGCTCCCTATCGCTACCAGGAAATGCTTGGTGTTATCTGGCGGGAGAATCCGTGCCGCTGGCTGAAACCGGATGAAAGTCCTGTTCTGATGGCAACACTGATGGAGTGCGACGAAAACAATCAGCCGCTGGCAGGCGCATATATCGACCGCTCCGGACTGGACGCTGAAACCTGGCTTACGCAATTGTTCCGGGTGGTTGTGGTTCCGCTGTATCACCTGCTTTGCCGCTACGGTGTCGCGCTTATTGCACACGGACAAAATATAACGCTCGCCATGAAAGAGGGGGTACCACAGCGTGTTCTGCTGAAAGACTTCCAGGGCGATATGCGGCTGGTGAAAGAAGCGTTTCCCGAAATGGACTCTTTGCCTCAGGAGGTGCGTGATGCCACATCCCGTCTGAGTGCGGACTACTTAATCCATGATTTGCAGACGGGTCACTTCGTGACAGTACTGCGTTTTATTTCGCCACTGATGGTTCGTCTTGGCGTACCTGAAAGGCGATTTTATCAACTGCTGGCAGCAGTGTTGAGTGATTACATGAACAAACATCCACAAATGGCAGAGCGTTTTGCGCTTTTCTCACTCTTCAGGCCACAAATCATTCGCGTGGTGCTGAACCCGGTAAAACTGACCTGGCCGGACCTGGATGGCGGCAGTCGCATGCTGCCGAATTACCTTGAGAATCTGCAAAATCCGCTGTGGCTGGTAACTCAGGAATATGAATCATGAAAAAAAGTGTCGATTTTATTGGTGTCGGGACAGGGCCATTTAATCTCAGCATTGCTGCATTGTCACATCAGATCGAAGAACTGAACTGTCTCTTCTTTGACGAACATCCTCATTTTTCCTGGCATCCGGGTATGCTGGTACCGGATTGTCATATGCAGACCGTCTTTCTGAAAGATCTGGTCAGTGCAGTTGCACCTACAAATCCCTACAGCTTTGTTAACTATCTGGTGAAGCACAAAAAGTTCTATCGCTTCCTTACAAGCAGGCTACGTACAGTATCCCGTGAAGAGTTTTCTGACTATCTCCGCTGGGCTGCTGAAGATATGAATAACCTGTATTTCAGTCATACCGTTGAAAATATTGATTTCGACAAAAAAAGTCGATTGTTTCTGGTTCAGACCAGTCGGGGAGAATATTTTGCCCGCAATATCTGCCTTGGTACAGGAAAACAACCTTATTTACCACCCTGTGTGAAGCATGTGACACAATCCTGTTTCCATGCCAGTGAAATGAATCTTCGTCGGCCGGACCTGAGTGGAAAACGGATAACCGTGGTTGGTGGAGGACAGAGTGGTGCAGACCTGTTCCTTAATGCATTACGCGGGGAATGGGGAGAAGCGGCGGAAATAAACTGGGTCTCACGGCGTAATAATTTTAACGCACTGGATGAGGCTGCTTTTGCTGATGAGTATTTTACACCTGAATATATTTCAGGCTTCTCCGGACTGAAGGAAGATATTCGCCATCAGTTACTGGATGAGCAGAAAATGACATCGGATGGCATCACTGCCGATTCTTTACTGACCATTTATCGTGAGTTGTACCACCGTTTTGAAGTTCTGAGAAAACCAAGAAATATCCGTCTGCTACCCAGTCGCTCGGTAACAACTCTGGAAAGTAGTGGTCCGGGCTGGAGGTTATTGATGGAACATCATCTGGATCAGGGCAGAGAGAGCCTGGAAAGTGATGTGGTGATTTTCGCCACAGGTTACCGTTCTGCATTGCCACAAATACTTCCCTCACTGATGCCCTTGATCACCATGCACGATAAGAACACCTTTAAAGTGCGTGATGACTTCACTCTGGAATGGAGTGGCCCGAAAGAAAATAACATCTTTGCGGTCAACGCCAGCATGCAAACTCATGGCATCGCCGAACCCCAGCTCAGCCTGATGGCCTGGCGATCTGCACGTATTCTTAATCGCGTACTGGGGCGTGATTTATTCGATCTCAGTATGCGCCCGCACTGATTCAGTGGCGCAGCGGCAGCCGGAAAAAACCGCAGCCGGAGGCTGCTTCTTTAACTCACTATACAGCAAATATTCAGGAATAACGATGATGCGCAAAAAGTATATGCCCCGGGCTCTTGGTCCGCTGCTTCTTGTCGTGCTGTCACCTGCTGTCGCCCAGCAAAACGATGATAATGAGATCATAGTGTCTGCCAGCCGCAGCAATCGAACTGTAGCGGAGATGGCGCAAACCACCTGGGTTATCGAAAATGCCGAACTGGAGCAGCAGATTCAGGGCGGTAAAGAGCTGAAAGACGCACTGGCTCAGTTAATCCCCGGCCTTGATGTCAGCAGCCAGAGTCGAACCAACTACGGTATGAACATGCGTGGCCGCCCGCTGGTTGTCCTGATTGACGGTGTGCGCCTCAACTCTTCACGTTCCGACAGCCGACAACTGGACTCTGTCGATCCTTTTAATATCGACCATATTGAAGTGATCTCCGGCGCGACGGCCCTGTACGGTGGCGGGAGTACCGGAGGGTTGATCAACATCGTGACCAAAAAAGGTCAGCCGGAAACCATGATGGAGTTTGAGGCTGGCACAAAAAGTGGCTTTAACAGCAGTAAAGATCACGATGAGCGCATTGCCGGTGCTGTCTCCGGCGGAAATGACCATATCTCCGGACGTCTTTCCGTGGCATATCAGAAATTTGGCGGCTGGTTTGACGGTAACGGCGATGCCACCCTGCTTGATAACACCCAGACCGGCCTGCAGCACTCCAATCGGCTGGACATCATGGGAACCGGTACGCTGAACATCGATGAATCCCGGCAGCTTCAACTGATAACGCAGTACTATAAAAGTCAGGGAGACGACAATTACGGGCTTAATCTCGGGAAAGGCTTTTCCGCCATCAGCGGGAGCAGCACACCATACGTCAGTAAGGGGCTGAATTCTGACCGCATTCCCGGCACTGAGCGGCATTTGATCAGCCTGCAGTACTCTGACAGTGATTTCCTGGGACAGGAACTGGTCGGTCAGGTTTACTACCGCGATGAGTCGTTGCGGTACTACCCGTTCCCGACGGTAAATGCGAATAAACAGGCGACGGCTTTCTCCTCGTCACAGCAGGATACCGACCAGTACGGCATGAAACTGACTCTGAACAGCCAACTGATGGACGGCTGGCAAATCACCTGGGGGCTGGATGCTGAGCATGAGCGCTTTACCTCCAACCAGATGTTCTTCGATCTGGCTCAGGCAAGTGCTTCCGGAGGGCTAAACAACCATAAGATTTACACCACCGGGCGCTATCCGTCATATGACATCACCAATCTGGCGGCCTTCCTGCAATCCAGCTATGACATTAATGATATTTTTACCGTTAGCGGTGGCGTACGCTATCAGTATACTGAGAACAGGGTAGATGATTTCATCGACTACACGCAGCAACAGAAGATTGCTGCCGGGAAGGCGATATCTGCCGACGCCATTCCTGGTGGTTCGGTAGATTACGATAACTTTCTGTTCAATGCTGGTCTGCTGATGCACATCACCGAACGTCAGCAGGCATGGTTCAATTTTTCCCAAGGGGTGGCATTGCCGGATCCGGGGAAATATTATGGTCGCGGCATCTATGGTGCAGCAGTGAACGGCCATCTTTCCCTGACAAAGAGCGTGAACGTCAGCGACAGTAAGCTGGAAGGCGTGAAAGTCGATTCTTATGAACTGGGCTGGCGCTTTACCGGTGACAACCTGCGGACTCAAATCGCGGCATATTACTCGCTTTCCAATAAGAGCGTGGAAAGGAATAAAGATCTGACCATCAGTGTGAAGGACGACAGGCGCCGTATTTACGGCGTGGAAGGTGCGGTGGACTACCTGATCCCGGATACTGACTGGAGTACCGGTGTGAACTTCAATGTGCTGAAAACCGAGTCGAAAGTGAACGGTCAATGGCAAAAATATGACGTGAAGGAATCAAGTCCATCGAAAGCGACAGCTTACATTAACTGGGCGCCGGAACCGTGGAGTCTGCGTGTACAGAGCACCACTTCTTTCGACGTAAGCGATGCAGAGGGTAACGATATTAATGGTTACACTACCGTCGATTTTATCAGTAGTTGGCAGCTTCCGGTGGGAACACTCAGCTTCAGCGTTGAGAACCTCTTCGACCGTGACTATACCACTGTCTGGGGACAGCGTGCACCTCTGTACTACAGCCCGGGTTACGGCCCTGCTTCACTGTACGACTACAAAGGCCGGGGCCGAACCTTTGGTCTGAACTACTCAGTGCTGTTCTGACGGGGATGCTTTTGCAACAAGGGTATGCTGTAAACAACATGGTCCTTGGTGGCCATGTTGTTTACAGCCAGTATAATATACAGCCTTAACAAGATATTCCGTCTCCGGAATGGACTGTTCACCACTGAATAACATTATTTCTGTTTTATGGATCTTTGACTGAAATTTATCGCATATCCTCATTTCATTGTCCGTCTGAAAACTAACCTTACAAGTAAGCGTCGTCTCAGCACCGTCTGGCAGATCCTGAAATTCCTGAGAGGATGATCTGCGCGTAAGGCAGTATGACTTTCCGTGAGACAGATGCTGGCCAACGTGGGATATTTAACGCGGGTTAACATCGTTGTCAGAGCCGCATGGGTGAGCTGTTGCTACACCCCGGTATTTCCACCACGGAGG
>NZ_MECT01000039.1:0-10959 GCF_001722145.1 Shigella sp. FC1544 | reverse complement strand
TTGAGAAGCGGTGTAAGTGAACTGCAGTTGCCATGTTTTACGGCAGTGAGAGCAGAGATAGCGCTGATGTCCGGCAGTGCTTTTGCCGTTACGCACCACCCCGTCAGTAGCTGAACAGGAGGGACAGCTGATAGAAACAGAAGCCACTGGAGCACCTCAAAAACACCATCATACACTAAATCAGTAAGTTGGCAGCATCACCGTCAACGATTATTATGGATTTATGTAGTTACACCCGACTAGGTTTAACCGGGTATCTGTTGAGTAGAGGGGTTAAAAAAAGAGAAATCAACGACATTGAAACCGTTGATGACCTTGCCATAGCTTGTGATTCACAGCGCCCTTCAGTGGTGTTTATTAATGAGGACTGTTTCATCCATGATGCTTCTAACAGTCAGCACATCAAGCACATCATTAATCAACATCCCAATACGTTATTTATCGTTTTTATGGCAATTGCAATGTTCATTTTGATGAATATCTATTGGTCAGAAAAATTTTATTGATAAGTTCTAAATCGATTAAACCGGAATCTCTCGACGATATCCTTGGCGATATTCTGAAAAAAGAGACAACGATAACCTCTTTTTTAAATATGCCGACGTTATCATTGAGCCGAACCGAATCGAGTATGTTGCGAATGTGGATGGCAGGTCAGGGAACCATTCAAATCTCTGACCAAATGAATATCAAAGCCAAGACCGTTTCATCGCATAAAGGTAATATTAAACGTAAGATCAAAACGCATAATAAACAGGTTATCTACCATGTCGTCCGACTGACGGATAATGTGACTAATGGTATTTTTGTCAACATGCGCTAACACATTCTGACTGGTGGTTTCCCACCAGTCAGGCTGAATAAGATTACTCTGCTTTCTCCACAAAGATACCGTCCTGATGCCCTGCTTCATTAAAGAACCAGATGCCGAGCGGGTAGTCTTCCAGCGAAACCAGGTACATTGTGCCTTCACTAAACTCCTCAACTGCTAGTACCACGCCAGGACGACGCGGACCGCCATCCGTTTTGACTGTTACCCGATCATTCACCTTCATCGTTTTCCTCCTGTGGCTTTGTGCCAGTGTAGAACAATTTCGTTTTTCTGGCAGCGCCAGGCGCGCGCGAGTGCTGATTTTCTCGACGGTCTATACTTAAGAGATGCCAGGCGGACTTAACGACTGGCGGCAACAACAGAGTAACGGTTGCGAGGAAAGATGATGAAAACCGCAAAAGAGTACAGCGATACCGCAAAACGTGAGGTCAGCGTCGATGTCGATGCCCTGCTGGCGGCGATCAATGAAATTAGCGAAAGCGAAGTTCATCGCAGCCAGAACGATTCTGAACACGTTAGCGTCGATGGACGTGAATATCATACATGGCGTGAATTGGCGGATGCCTTCGAACTGGATATTCATGACTTCAGCGTCTCTGAAGTGAATCGTTGAATGCACAATAAAAAAATCCCGACCCTGAGGGGGTCGGGATGAAACTTGCTTAAGCAAGAAGCACTTAAAAAATTCGTTACACCAGGAAATCTGATGTGTTCATCACCTTATCCGCAATTTTTTTCGCTGACAAGAAAATATTCGCGATATGAATGATTAACGCTACTTATGAATAGAAATGTGACGTGCGTCACCCCTTGGTGGCTCTGGCGTCAACGGGATCGCTCCCGAAAAAATCATCTTTGATTATTTGTGCTGTTTTGAGAATCATCCTGGTAAGGGGAGAACTGCGCGACCATGTTTTCAATTCAACAACCACTACTGGTTTTTAGCGATCTTGATGGCACCCTGCTGGACAGTCATAGTTATGACTGGCAACCGGCTGCCCCCTGGCTCAGCCGTTTACGCGAAGCGAATGTTCCCGTCATTCTCTGTAGCAGTAAAACTTCAGCGGAAATGCTGTACTTGCAAAAAACGTTGGGGTTACAAGGGGTACCACTGATTGCCGAAAATGGCGCAGTGATCCAGCTTGCTGAACAATGGCAGGATATAGACGGTTTTCCACGCATCATCTCAGGTATTAGCCATGGCGAAATCAGCCAGGTTTTAAATACGCTACGCGAGAAAGAACATTTTAAATTCACGACTTTCGATGATGTCGACGATGCAACCATCGCCGAATGGACGGGATTAAGCCGTAGCCAGGCGGCGCTGACGCAGCTGCATGAGGCGTCGGTAACGCTAATCTGGCGCGACAGTGACGAGCGTATGGCACAATTTACCGCTCGTCTGAACGAACTGGGCTTACAGTTTATGCAGGGTGCGCGCTTCTGGCACGTCCTGGATGCCTCTGCCGGAAAAGATCAGGCCGCCAACTGGATTATCGCGACCTATCAACAATTATCAGGCAAACGCCCAACCACACTTGGCCTGGGCGATGGGCCAAACGATGCGCCCTTACTGGAGGTAATGGATTACGCGGTGATTGTGAAAGGGCTAAACCGTGAAGGGGTGCATCTGCATGATGAGGATCCGGCCCGCGTCTGGCGAACGCAGCGTGAAGGACCGGAAGGATGGCGTGAAGGGCTGGACCATTTTTTCTCCGCTCGTTAAGCGTTATCGCTCGCGCATACCCGATTACGCCCGGCCTGTTTAGCGAGATAAAGCCGACGGTCAGCCAGTGACTGGAGTTGTTCAAAATCATAATCACCGGTTTCCTCGCTGCTACTTACCCCCAACGAGGCACTGATGCGTATCGTCGTACTCTTAGCAATCAACATCTCTTTTTCATTTAACTTCAGGCGAATACGTTCTGCGACTTCCGCAGCCTCCGTCAGACTCGCGCCTGGCAGAATCACACAAAACTCCTCACCACCGACCCGCCCGGCAACGTCCTGCGCACGCAAGGAACTGCTAATTAATCCGGCAGCATGAGAAAGAACACGGTCGCCCGCCTGATGACTAAAGCGGTCATTAATCGCTTTAAAATGGTCAAGGTCGACCTGAATGACAGAAAAAGGATGTTGGTGCGTCTGACACAATTTCGCGAGCGGACGGGCTTTTTCAAACAGTGCGCCACGATTATATAAACGGGTTAAGGTGTCGTGCCACGCCTGCCACTGCAACGAGCTTTGCAGAACATACATGTTGCTAACCATCCGGCGAATCACATACCAGGAGATGAGTAACATGGTGGTAAAGAGCGCCCACAGCAGGGTTAATGCAATGCTGATACTGCCGAAATCGCCGCGCACGCCTTCGCTTAGCGTATGGACGCGCACCAGCACACCGTCGAAATGGTCCAGACGTTCCCAGCTAACATAGCGACTGTCCATACGAATGCCGCCCCGCGTGTCATGTTCCATCGCCTGCGCCAGCAAGGCCAGTTCACGAGGATCAAAAATATTCCCTGTTGGATGGTCAGGATTGGAAGAGGTCAAAAATCTCAGCTTACTGTCATAGAGCTGATACTCACCATCGAGGTTTTTATCGATGGCGTTTCTTAAAAATTGCTGCATGGTACGCACGGGAATACTCATCCCCAGCACGCCATACCAGTAGTTATTACTGTCTACCGGAACACTGACGGTAACCTGCGGTTCAGTATTGCTGGCGTGTTCCGGTTGCGAAGTAAACCAGCGTACCGCGCGGTGACGATTTTCTCGTTGCGAATGGCCGATAAACCAGGGTTGGGTGACATAGCCGTAATAACGCGTTGGTACATTGCGCGTAAACAAGGTCGGCTGCGTCGAAACGTAAAATCCGGCACGCGAGACATACATCGCCTGTTCAACCATCGACGAGGTGTTGTGCGCCAGTCGCAGCAAGTAACCAACTTCCAGTGCAGCGGTAATTTCATTGTCGAGGCTTTCATTTTCGCGAGACAGGAGATTCCCCTCGCTGACTAATGCATCCGATACGCCATTGACTGACAGGGTGCGTCGTCGGTTGAGTTCAATTTGCCAGGCGTGCTCGTCGCGATGCTGTTCGAACTCGGTTACAGCATTACGCAGTGAAGTGAAATCCAGTGGCGCTACGAGAGCTTCGCGCATGCCATTACGCAAAAAGATCAGTTTGTCGACGTTACACTGCAAATGCTTATCGAGCGCGTTGGCTACGTTTTCCAGATGATTACGCTGGCTGGAGATATAGGCATCTTCCAGCACTACCACTTCACGCCAGGTCAGCAAGGTGGAAAAAAGCAATACCACGATAAAGCAGAGATTAACGACATGACCAGGCCCCAGGCGGCGTGCGATTTTTTTCAACCAGCTCTGGTTTTCCATTTTTGTCTCGTGCTGCACCCTGACGACTCCCAACCTGCTTTTTTATGATTCTGGCATAACCTGGCGATAGCGTACCGCAAAACAGCGATAATTTTATAATGGTGGCATGATAAGACGCGACTATCATTCATCGCAGGCATTGGCACACCAGGCCGGAAGTGATCCGGCCTGGTGTTAATGATACCCTTTCAAACTTCTTCCGCAGAACGACTCCCCTCCCCCGGAACAAGCTCGGTTTCATGAAAAGCTTCCCGCTTGACCCCGTAACCGTCATACCAACGACACTCAACCATACCGCTGGAGTATCCGGTGACAATCATCCGCGGGCCGCCCTCTTTAACCGTAACTTCCTCACTAACCATAAAGCTCATACTCGCCTCCTTTTTTCGAGTGAAACTTGTTCACCTTAGTTGAAGATGGCGAATTTTGCATAATAGCCTGTGCGAGTATTAATGTGCCTGACCGCGTATTTTCGCTACGGCTTTCACTCCCAGCACCACGATGCCGCCGATGATAAATCCAAGAATCAGATTTAAAACAGTCGGTAGTATCATCGCCACCACTGCACTTTGCTGCCCGGCGAAATGTTCAATGGCGTGATGCAGCGGCGCAATACCATGTACCACAATCCCGCCGCCGACGAGGAACATCGCCAGCGTGCCGACAATCGATAACGCTTTCATCAGCCAGGGCGCAATGATCAATAACCCTTTACCTAATGCCTGCATCAGCGCGCTGGATTTTTCCGCCAGCCAATACCCCAGGTCATCAATCTTAACGATAACCCCTACCAGACCGTAGACGCCCACGGTCACTACCAGCGCGATGCCTGAAAGCACCAGCACCTGATTAAGCAACGGCGCTTCGGCCACAATCCCCAGCGTGATGGCGACGATTTCAGCAGACAATATAAAATCGGTACGAATCGCCCCTTTTATTTTGTCCTTTTCAAACTTCAGCGGATCCTGCGCCGCCAGCTTCTCCAGACGCTGCTGGCTCTGCGCCGGATCTTCTTTATGTTTACGCGCCTCCAGCATATGCAGCACTTTCTCTACTCCTTCAAAGCAGAGAAACGCGCCACCAATCATCAACAGAGGCGTAATCGCCCACGGGATAAACGCACTGATGATCAGCGCCAGCGGCACCAGAATCACTTTATTAATCAGCGATCCTTTCGCCACGCCCCAGACCACGGGAAGTTCCCGGTTGGCCCGCACGCCTGAAACTTGTTGCGCATTGAGCGATAAGTCATCCCCTAATACACCGGCGGTTTTCTTCGCCGCCAGTTTGCCCATCACGGAGATATCGTCCAGTAGTGTGGCGATATCATCGAGCAACGTCAGTAAACTACTCCCGGCCAAAAGCATTCCCTCTCATTTTTATTGTTGAAGGGTGTAAGTATGAAGCAAAAACGGCAGCTCTGATACTTGCTTCACAGGTCAACATTTTTTTAACAATCAAGTGCAATTATATCTCTCGCCAGCAGAATGATTTTCACGTTTACTATGAACCACCTTTTTATTTCTACCGTGAGGGATTATGCGTTTCCGCCAGTTGTTACCGCTTTTTGGCACGCTGTTTGCGTTGTATATCATTTGGGGCTCAACCTATTTTGTCATTCGGATTGGCGTGGAAAGCTGGCCTCCGTTAATGATGGCAGGCGTTCGATTCCTGGCAGCCGGTATTTTATTGATGGCATTTTTGCTACTGCGCGGACACAAGCTCCCCCCGCTACGTCCGCTGCTCAATGCCGCGCTGATTGGCCTGTTATTGCTGGCTGTCGGTAATGGCATGGTGACGGTTGCCGAGCATCAAAATGTTCCTTCCGGCATCGCCGCCGTTGTGGTTGCAACCGTGCCCCTCTTTACCCTGTGCTTCAGCCGCCTGTTTAGCATTAAAACGCGCAAATTGGAATGGGTGGGTATCGCCATTGGGCTTGCCGGAATCATCATGCTCAATAGCGGTGGAAATTTAAGCGGCAATCCGTGGGGCGCGATTCTGATTTTAATCGGCTCGATTAGCTGGGCGTTTGGCTCGGTTTATGGCTCGCGCATTACCTTACCTGTAGGGATGATGGCGGGTGCGATTGAGATGCTGGCGGCAGGCGTGGTGTTAATGATCGCGTCGATGATTGCAGGTGAAAAACTGACGGCGCTCCCTTCCCTTTCAGGCTTCCTTGCGGTCGGCTATCTGGCGCTGTTTGGTTCGATTATCGCCATCAACGCTTATATGTATTTAATCCGTAATGTCAGTCCGGCTCTCGCCACCAGCTACGCCTACGTTAACCCGGTGGTCGCGGTCTTGCTGGGTACGGGACTGGGCGGAGAGACGCTGTCGAAGATTGAATGGCTGGCGCTCGGCGTAATTGTCTTCGCGGTGGTACTGGTCACGTTGGGAAAATATCTCTTCCCGGCAAAACCCGTAGTTGCGCCAGTTATTCAGGACGCATCAAGCGAGTAAATGAATCCCCTGCGTGTCGATCTGCGCGCTGGCACCTTCGCCGCAGATCCACTCTTCCAGACGCTCGGTAAGCGCTTCATCCGTCAGCTTCTCGCGCCCACGTAATGCACACTCCCAGACAATCAGTACGCGCCAGCCGAGTTCCTGCAAACGACTGATATCGCGCGATCGCGTTCAACATTTTTACCTATCTTCTCCAGCCAGAACTCGGTTCGAGTCGCAGGCACTTTAAACAGATAGCAGTGATGATGATGCCAGAAGCAGCCATGGGTAAATATCACGCAGCGATATTCATCAACGACAAAATCCGGGCTTCCGGGCAGACTGGCGTCCTGAACGCGAAACGCCAGGCCCTGCCCGGTTAACAGACTGGCGAGGCGCTTCTCAATCGCCGTATCACGCGTGGCAATCGCGCGCATATTTTTGCTGCGAGTGGCCTTATCGTGAACGTCGGCCATGTTGTGCCTCTTGCTGACGCAACGCCACCGCCTGTTTGATTTTTGGCTCAAGCAGTTTTGCCACCGCGGCAAAGACCGGCACGACCACCGAGTTACCGAACTGGCGATAGGCCTGAGTGTCCGAAACCGGAATGCGGAATTTCGCTTCTCCCGGCGCTTCAAAACCCATTAAGCGCGCGCATTCCCGAGGCGTTAACCGACGTGGACGATGTTGCTGATTCAGCGGATCGTCAAAGTCTTTCTCACCTTTGGCCATATCCCAGCCGCGATCGATTAAAATTTCCGCGCCATCTTTGTAATAACGCGCAGACAGCGTACGCGTGACGATTTGCGGATTGTTCGGATAAACCATTCCATAACCGAAGCCGTTACCGCGCGCCTGATGTTTTTTCGCATATCGATAGAGGTACTTCCACAGCACCGGCGTCAGGATATATTTCGCCTCGACCATCGGGTCCAACAGCTGCGCCAGCGTCACTCGCTGTGCAGGGAAACATTCGCTGATATCACGCAGAGTAAAATCGGCTTTCAGATTAAGATCGCGACGAAAACCCACCAGCACGATGCGTTCACGGTGCTGCGGCAGAAAATGTTTACCATCGATGATTTTCGGATCGTCCGGCCCGTTATCTTCTGCATCAGCCACGTCATAGCCCAGTTCGTCCAGCGTCTGCATGATGATGCGGAACGTTTTACCCTGGTCGTGACTTTTCAGGTTTTTGACGTTTTCGAGCACAAACATCGCCGGACGACGCGCGTCGATAATGCGTACCACATCAAAAAACAGCGTGCCCTGGGTATCGCAGGCAAAACCGTGCGCCCGCCCGAGCGAGTTCTTTTTCGATACGCCAGCCAGCGAAAATGGCTGACAAGGGAAACCGGCCAGTAAAACATCGTGTTCAGGAATGTGTTGACGAATATGTTCCGCCGCCGCCTCATCACTCACGCCTTCTTTATGGCTGAGGGTGATATCGCGGATATCTTCATTAAAATGATGCGTCGCCGGATCGCAATAATGGTTGGCTTTATAAGTGCGTACCGCATGTTTGTTCCATTCGCTGGTAAACACGCATTGTCCGCCAATCGATTCAAAACCGCGACGGATGCCGCCAATTCCGGCAAATAGATCGATAAAGCGAAACGCATAATGCGGATGATGTGCCGGTGGTTTGGGTAACAACGTTTGCAGATGGGCGAACTCTTTCTCACTTAAACGGTGCCATGCCGAGTCATTCGCCAGCGCACGTTTTAAAATTGCCGCGCTCCAGTGATTCTCACCCACACCATTAAGCTGCGCCACCAGCGTTTTAACATCATAAATTTGCAGCAGTTTCTCCAGCATTGCCTGTGCGGCATTCCCGGTGCTGTATGAATCGGTTACTGATATATTTTCCTGCATAGATTTAACCGGCCATCTGAGATGGCCGACAGGTTAACATAATTACAGCCATTTAGGGCCACGCGCTTATCCCGCGGGTGAAAACGCATCTATCACCTTGTGATCGACACCTTCATTCTCCCCCGCCAGTTCGGCACTGAGCTTCGCCATAAACTCGACTAAAAAATGCGCGTTGCGCTGCGCCAGCTGCTTGCCTCTTGCGGTTTGCATGGTTTGCGGTAGCTTCAGCAACTTAGTCTGGAAATGATCCAGCGCGTAGCGTTTATCATCAAGCGGGCGATGCTGTGCGAACGGATCTTCACCATCAAACAGCGCCACGCCCAATGCCCCTGAAACGGCAAACACGCGCGCCAGGCCAATCGCCCCCAGGGCTTCCAGCCGATCCGCATCCTGGACGATTTTAGCTTCCGTTGTTAAGGGGGCGATTTGCGCGCTGAAACTGTGAGCGGCAATGACATGACAAACGGCCTCGATTTTCTCCGCCGGAAATTGCTCGAACTCTTCACGGAGCAGGCGACGCGTCTCTTCTGCCGCCAGGATTGAAGAACGCTGCCTTTGCGGATGATTTTTCGCCAGGCTCACAATATCGTGAAAATAACAGGCGGTTAAAATCACCAGCATATCGACATCGTCATCTGCCGCCAGCTTCTGTGCCGTAGCCCAGACGCGGCGAAAATGACACACGTCATGGGCCGCGTCCTGGTGCTGATGATGGTTTTTCAACCAGTTTTCGAACTGTGCCTGCCAGTGTTGTAAGTCCATACGCGCTCCGTTGCCAAAGAGTCGCCACCTTAGCAGTTTTTATTCATAGCGTCTGCTACGTGCGGGACGAGGTCGGGTGTACCAGGCAATGCTGCCTAACAATGCCCCGACCAGAGCCATAAATAAAAATCCGACCAGTGCCCCTAACCACTTTCCCGCGGTAGAGCCTAAATCGCTTTCAAATCCCGACACGGGGGCATCGGGGATCCGGCTCATCACCCAGATGTAACGCGCCATTGCCCAGACGAAATAGCCACACCATGTATAGAAAGCCCACAAAGCCAGTTTGCCGCCAGGGCTGCGAGAGAGTCTCTCTTCCATCTTTGTCGAACCGTATTCCATTTTGAGATAACCCGGAAAATTCAGACTTAGTACTATTATGTGATAAAAGTCACATTTTTTCACATTGGATGAGCCAGTCAAGACTCAATCATTTTTTGAACAAATAGATAAATTTTGCGCAACGGCAGTGAATACAGGAAAAATCGTTTTGAGCGATTTTATTTATCTTTGATATCGGCTTTATTAATTCATTTAATCAATATATTAGCACTGATTACAATTATACCTTTTTATTATTCTGTGTCATGATGCTTCCGTTATTAGCCTTTTATCGTCTTGTTTATATTTTTTGGGCCGGCATGATGCCGGCTTTTTTTTATGCCTTCATTAATGTGCGCCTGATCACACCAGCCGTTTGGCGCAACAATCATTGATACCCCCTATGTTTCCGCTCAACTCATAACATATTGATATAGATTTATAATTTTCATGAATATTTATATTTAGAATTCATAATTCTGAATTATATTAAATAGATTAGAAACATTTTGAAATCTTTTAAATACATTTGTTGCATGTAATGCTTAAAATAAAATGAACTTCATAGAATAGTATCCAAATGTGCTTTTTTTTGGATAACGGCACTTATTGATATATTCATGAAGATTATAATCACAAGGGAATACATAATGAAAAGAAAAGTTCTGGCAATGCTGGTCCCGGCGTTATTAGTTGCTGGCGCAGCAAATGCGGCTGAAATTTACAATAAAGATGGCAATAAAGTTGATTTCTACGGCAAGATGGTTGGCGAACGCATCTGGTCAAATACTGATGATAATAACAGCGAAAACGAAGATACCTCCTATGCTCGTTTCGGTGTTAAAGGTGAAACCCAAATCACCAGCGAACTGACTGGTTTTGGTCAGTTTGAATACAACCTCGACGCCAGCAAGCCCGAAGGCTCTAATCAGGAAAAAACCCGTTTAACCTTCGCAGGTTTGAAATATAACGAGTTAGGATCTTTCGACTATGGTCGTAACTACGGTGTTGCTTATGATGCCGCAGCTTATACCGATATGTTAGTTGAATGGGGTGGTGATTCCTGGGCTTCCGCTGACAACTTCATGAACGGTCGTACCAACGGTGTTGCAACCTACCGTAACTCTGATTTCTTTGGTCTGGTTGATGGTCTGAATTTTGCTGTGCAATATCAAGGTAAGAACAGCAATCGTGGCGTTACTAAACAAAACGGTGATGGCTATGCGTTGTGGATTTGCCCCTATATTTCCAGACATCTGTTATCACTTAACCCATTACAAGCCCGCTGCCGCAGATATTCCCGTGGCGAGCGATAACCCAGCGCACTA
>NZ_MECT01000038.1:0-11058 GCF_001722145.1 Shigella sp. FC1544 | reverse complement strand
CGCACGTCTTCGGTGAACGCACTCTGGCCACACTGGAGCGTCTTCTGAGCCTGCTGTCGGCCTTTGAGGTCGTGGTATGGATGACGGATGGCTGGCCGCTGTATGAATCACGCCTGAAGGGAAAGCTGCACGTTATCAGCAAGCGTTACACTCAGCGCATTGAGCGACATAATCTGAATCTGAGACAACATCTGGCAAGGCTGGGACGGAAGTCACTGTCGTTCTCAAAATCGGTGGAGCTGCATGACAAGGTCATCGGGCATTATCTGAACATAAAACACTATCAGTAAGTTGGAGTCATTACCCACTTCCGGACGGTTTTCCACCGCTTCGCGTGTGGTTAAATCGATAATTTGCGCATAAATATTCTTGCCGTCGATTTCGACAACGCCCGGCTCCAGGACGTTGAAGTTGGTAGCGCGCAGAAAATCGAGCGCCTTTTCAATGGCGGCGGGCAAACGGCACGGATTGGGCTGCGCGATATGTCCAAAAATCATGACTTATCTCCTCATAACGCCTGGATTTTGGCCCACACGCTGTCATCAACAGTGATGCCGTTACGGCGGTTTTCGGCCAGCAGGGTAGTAAATTCGTGGCCGGGTAAGCGGATGGCCTGGTTTTCGTCAGCGCGTTCAGCGGTAGTAACGTAATCCATGATGCGTTGCAGCTTGGCATCGCGGGTGGGACCGTCGATAAGCTTGTCCACTTCAATGGCAATAAAAATTTGTGAAATGCCGTATTCGTCGCTGTTGTCCTGGGTGACTTCGGCAACCGATGCGCCGTCGGAAAGGAGAGTAGCGATCATATCCAGCACAATCGACATGCCAGAACCTTTCCAGTAGCCCATCGGCAAAATGCGGCGATTCTTCTCGATAACGCCAGGTTCTTTGGTCAAATTGCCCTCATCATCAAAGCCACCATCGACCGGGAGCTGACGGCCCGCCAGGCGGTTAACTTCTAACATGCCGTAAGAGAACATCGACATATCGACCATGGTGATCGGCGTGGAAGGAATGGCGACGATCAGCGGGTTAGTGCCAATGCGACACTCTTTTGCGCCCCACGGCGGCATTACGGCGATGGAGTTGGTCCAGCAAATGCCAATATAGCCTTTTTCCGCCGTCTGCCAGCCGTAGCTGCCGCCGCGCATCCAGTGGTTGGCATTACGAAGTGCCACCAGACCAATACAGTGATCGGCAGCCAGTTCAATGGCGCGATCCATCATCTTTTTCGCCGTCAGGTTGCCGATCGAACGCTGGGCATCCCACTGTTCAATTGCGCCGAGGCTGGTTATACGTTTGGGTTGGGCATCAGGAATGATATCGCCGTTTTCCAGTTGTTGAATGAAACGAGGGAAACGATTAACGCCGTGAGAATAAACGCCGGATTCGGTGGTGCGGGCGAACATCTCTGCACAGGCGTCAGCCGTTTCGCTGTCAACGCCGCGTGAAATTAAGACCCGATTAAAGGCTGCTTTTAACTGCTCAAATGTCACTTTCATCCCAGGCTTCCTTGTTTTTTTGATCGCTTTTTTGGCTTAAAATTTCAATAAGCGAAACTTGATTTCAAATATATCGATCACTTTTTAACAAAGAAATCTGATTGATGAATTTCAAAAGACATAAAAATCAAGTGGTTATAAATTATCTGTCGAGATCGTGAACTACGGCACACTTTGCGCTACCATCAGGACGCGACAAAATGGGGAAAGAAGTGATGGGAAAAAAAGAGAACGAGATGGCGCAGGAAAAAGAGCGTCCAGCCGGAAGCCAGAGTCTGTTTCGCGGGTTGATGCTGATTGAGATTTTGAGCAACTATCCAAACGGTTGTCCGTTGGCGCATCTTTCGGAGCTGGCTGGTTTAAATAAGAGTACCGTCCATCGCTTATTGCAGGGATTACAGTCCTGCGGCTATGTGACCACCGCGCCTGCCGCAGGGAGTTACCGCCTGACTACCAAATTTATTGCCGTCGGGCAGAAGGCGCTGTCTTCGCTGAATATCATGCATATCGCCGCTCCGCATCTTGAGGCACTGAACATCGCCACTGGTGAAACCATTAACTTCTCCAGCCGCGAAGACGATCACGCTATTTTGATTTATAAGCTGGAACCCACAACCGGGATGCTGCGAACCCGTGCCTATATTGGCCAGCATATGCCGCTCTACTGTTCCGCAATGGGCAAGATCTACATGGCGTTTGGTCACCCGGACTACGTGAAGTCATACTGGGAAAACCATCAGCATGAGATCCAGCCGTTAACCCGCAATACCATTACCGAGCTGCCCGCGATGTTCGACGAACTGGCGCACATTCGTGAAAGCGGAGCGGCGATGGACAGAGAAGAAAACGAACTCGGCGTCTCCTGTATTGCTGTTCCGGTGTTTGATATTCATGGGCGGGTGCCGTACGCCGTGTCGATTTCGCTTTCGACATCACGTCTGAAACAGGTGGGAGAGAAAAATCTCCTGAAACCACTGCGTGAAACCGCGCAGGCTATTTCTAATGAACTGGGATTTACTGTCAGGGATGACCTGGGCGCGATCACATAACGCTTTGGACAAGTGCCAAAACTTTAACATTTCCTTCGTTGGATCAAAGCAGTAGGGACGCGCTCTCTGGCACTCTGCTGTTTTAGTGCAAAGGAGTGATCATGAACCGGTTTATTATTGCGGATGCGACGAAATGTATCGGTTGCCGTACCTGTGAAGTGGCTTGCGCAGTGTCGCATCAGGAGAATCAGGATTGCGCTGCGTTGTCACCAGACGAGTTTATTTCCCGTATTCGTGTCATTAAAGACCACAGCTGGACCACGGCAGTAGCCTGTCATCAGTGTGAAGATGCACCGTGCGCGAATGTCTGCCCTGTTGACGCGATAAGCCGCGAACATGGGCATATTTTCGTTGAACAAACACGTTGCATTGGCTGTAAAAGCTGTATGCTGGCTTGCCCGTTTGGTGCGATGGAGGTCGTTTCTTCGCGCAAAAAGGCGAGGGCGATTAAGTGCGATCTGTGCTGGCATCGGGAGACGGGGCCGCCCTGTGTTGAAGCCTGCCCGACAAAGGCGTTGCAGTGCATGGATGTCGAGAAAGTGCAGCGGCATCGGCTACGGCAGCAGCCTGTTTGAAACGTTTTCCGGCGTTTCTCAACGCCGGAATAGTGCGCTTTGTTTATGCCAGATGCGGCGTAAACGCCTTATCCGGCCTACAAATTCTTCCAAATTCAATATATTGCAGAAATCATGTAGGCCTGATAAGCGTAGCGCATCAGGCAATTTTTAGTGACTTTCAGCCCAGGCTCTTTCTATCTCTTCCGCCAGAATCTTCACCCCCGCCTCAATTTTCTCCGGCTCTGGTACGTAGTTCATGCGCATACATTGATGCGTATGCGGCCACGGTTTATCCAGTCCCGGGAAGAAGTTGTGCCCCGGCACCATCAGCACGCCGCGTGCTTTCAGGCGCTGATAGAGCTGCTCGGTCGTAATGGGCAAATCCTTAAACCATAGCCAGAGGAAAATGGCTCCTTCCGGTTTATGAATCAGGCAGCGATTTTCCGGTAAATAGCGGCGAATGATGGCGATAGTTTCCTGAACACGCTGGTAGTAAAACGGTTTGATGACTGTTTCAGACAGGCGCAGCAGATCGTTACGCTTAATCATTTCACACATCATCGCCGGACCAATACCGCCAGGTGCCAGGCTGATAATGCCGTTCATATTGGTGATGGCAGTGATGATTTTTTCATTGGCGATGATAATGCCGCAGCGGGAGCCAGGCAGCCCCAGCTTGGAAAGACTCATGCACAGCACGATATTCGGATTCCATAGCGGGCGCGCTTCACTGAAGATGATACCCGGGAACGGGACGCCATAAGCGTTATCAATTACCAGCGGAATGCCGTGTTGATTCGCCAGCGCGTCAAGCTTCAGCAACTCTTCGTCAGTAATCACATTGCCTGTTGGATTCGTCGGCCGGGAGACGCAAATCATCCCGGTTTCTTCGCCAATATGCAGATGCTCAAAATCGACGTGGTATTTAAACTGGCCTTCCGGCAGCAGTTCAATATTCGGACGCGCAGAGACAAACAGATCTTCTTCCAGTCCGGCGTCAGCGTAGCCAATGTATTCCGGTGCCAGCGGGAACAGCACTTTTTTGACCCGACCATCGGCACGGCGTCCGGCAAACAGGTTAAATAAGTAGAAAAACGCGCTCTGGCTGCCGTTTGTTAGTGCAATATTCTGTGGTTCGATATCCCAACCCAACTTCTCGCGCAGCATTCCGGCAAGCAGTGTGAGTAGCTCCGTTTTCCCCTGTGGACCGTCGTAGTTACACAGTGCATCAGTCGCTTTGCCACTTTCCAGCATGTCGGTCAGTAGCGTCTGGAAGTAGTCCTGCATTTCCGGGATCTGCGCCGGATTACCGCCGCCGAGCATAATCGCGCCAGGCGTGCGTAAACCGTCGTTCAGATCTTCCATCAGCAGCGTAATGCCGGAGTGGCGGGTAAATTTGTCACCAAAAAGGGAGAATGTCATAGCGGGATATCTGTCGAACTCTGTAGCAAGGAAGGTAACAATAACGCTACATTTGCTGGGGTGCAAATCGGTCTGTTGAAGAGTGAGCGGTGCTTTATCCTGCAACGCTGATTAGGGCTGACATTTTATCCTGGTTGGCGGCTTCCCGAGGTACTGATGAACGGGAAGCCGGAAAAGTCACTGTTGCCCAGCCCAGATGACCAGCACTTTATCGTCGCCATGCTCACGAACAAAGCCGTAGCCCTGCTTCAGCGAAAGTGTCGTTTGTTTGCCCGCGCCAATTGCGGGATGGCGGGCGCGGAACTGGCTGATTTTCTGCCAGTGCACGACGTTGGCGGCAGATTTACCGCTAACATCCTGCCAGTTCATATCCGAACGTGTACCTTGCAGCGGATCAGAACCTGTAGGACCGAACGGACGCGAGGATTCATCGCCATAAAAGATTTGTACCGCGCCTGGCGCTAATAGTAATAACTCTGCTGCTTTGTCGCCCCCTTCACGGAACAGACGGGTATCATGCGACGAGAGGTAGCTCAACACGTTGAAACCCTGCAATTTCTCCGCCATTTGCTGCCAGGTCGTATCCATCTGCGCCAGACAATCGACTGCTTTCGCCGCCTGCTCCTGATAATCGAAATTGATCATCGCATCGAAGCCGTGGCGATAGTAGTCACTTTGCATCACGCCGTGGCCCCAGGCTTCACCGGTCATCCAGAAAGGTTTGTCATCTAATGCTTTCTCGGGGTTAGTTTTTTTCCATTCGCGAAGCGCGGAGCTGGCTTCGGTTTTCAGTTGCTGCCAGGCGGGCAACTCAACATGTTTGGCGGTATCGACCCGAAAACCATCAATCCCATAGTCGCGGACCCACTGACTTAACCAGTGGGTTAAGTAATCGCGAGGTGTAAAGCCTTCGATGACTTTAGCGTGAGTATCCGTTTTGTTTTTATAGAACACCGGCAGACCAGAAGCGGTAGTTGATTCGGTTTTGATATCCGGCAAAAAGGCCAGCGACATAGTGAGATCGTCGAATCCAGGATTGTCGTAATCGCCGATATCCGTTCTGATCCAGTTTTTTCCCCACCATTTATCCCAGCCTGTTTTGTCGCTGAAATTAATGTAATCGTTAAAGCTATGCCAGGTTTGCCCGGCGGCAGGTTTCCAGTCGCTCCAGCGTTCACCCAGCGTTTTTTTCACTTCGTCACCAGAAAGATATAACGCGCCAAACTGATACTCCTGCATATCCACCAGCGTGGCATAGCCGGTGTGGTTCATCACGACATCAAAGAGAATACGAATACCGCGCTGATGTGCGCTATCAATCAGCGTCCGTAGATCGGCTTCGTTGCCCATATTGGCATCAAGATTCGTCCAGTCCTGTGTGTAATAACCGTGGTAGGCATAATGCGGGAAATCGCCTTTTGTACCGCCGCCGACCCAGCCGTGAATTTGCTCAAATGGGGCGCTTATCCATAAAGCATTAACGCCCAACTGCTGGAGGTAATCCAGTTTGTTGATCAGGCCGCGTAAATCGCCGCCGTGAAAAGTGCCAATTTCCGCCATACCGTCTTTATGACGTCCGTAACTCTGGTCATTACTGGGATCGCCGTTTTCGAAACGATCTGTCAGCACAAAGTAAACCGTGGCGTTATGCCAGTCGAAAGGGGTGGATGTGTCAGTTTCTGCCCGTTCCAGCAGGAGTAAACCGTTGCTGGTAGCAGCGGGTTGTAACGTTATTTGACCGTTCTTCACTATCGCAATTTGCTGGCTGTAATAATCCCGTACGGCGGCTCCTTCCGGGAAAGTGGCGCTGACATCCAGCGTGAGCGGTAATCCATCCCATTTCGGGCATTCACGGACCAGGTTTGCTACCGGTTCGGCGGCGTTCTGGATGGAAATCATCAATGTTGGCGTACCGGAGCGGGTGTCTATTTGCAGCGTATATTTGCCGTCCCTGAACAATCGCCATTGAGGCGGCGTGTTGCTACAAGGTTGCAGGGAAAGCATCTGATTGAGTTTTATCGCATCTGCAGGCTGCCAGCACTGTTGGTCAAAATTTAGCGTGAGTGGACGCGTACCTTTGGGCAACTGCGCGTGGCTGACAAATGTTCCCGTTCCCTGTTCGCTAAAGGCAGGGAACCCCGGAGAAGTCCAGCTGGCGGCAACGGCGAAGCCAGGAAGGAGTGTCAGAAAACAGGAGGCGAGTTTCATGGTGGATGAGTCCTTATTGCTGCGATTTCAGACAGTTTGCCAGCGATAAGCCAGACAAAACTCATCCCTGAGCGGTAAGTCCACAGGATGAGAAGCAAGGGTGAGCGATCGCGCGCAAAAAACGGCTGAATTTTGCGATAAACCCCACATTTTCTGCGATTTAGCGCCAATCTGAATCGTTAACTCGTGACATAGTTTCAGATTTGGACTATTCCTTGGGGTGCTCTTGACAGCTATTTTTGATATGATTTGAGATTCAACTCTCAAATTTGTGAAAAATATAAGGTGTTGGAATGATTAAATCCGACCAGGAGACCTGATGATTTTGACTCCCATACGACGATATGGGGCGATGATTCTTATGTTACTCACTCTGGTGTTTTCGAGTGAGGTGTTAGCGAAGACGCACACAACAACAGCGAGTCAAAAGTCCCACTTAACTAAAGCTAGTAATAAACAGGTAAGCAGTAAACAAGAGTATTCTCGCAATAGTGCAAAGAGTAGTTCACTTCCTGATTTGCGAAAATACCCTTCCGGAACACCAAGGAAAAAGGCGTTTCTCCGGACCGTAATGCCTTACATTACCAGCCAAAATGCAGCCATTACTGCAGAACGTAACTGGCTGATTTCAAAACAGTATCAGGGCCAATGGTCACCTGCTGAGCGTGCGCGTCTGAAAGACATCGCCAAACGCTACAAGGTGAAGTGGTCTGGTAATACGCGAAAAATCCCGTGGAATACCTTGCTTGAACGCGTAGACATTATCCCTACCAGTATGGTGGCGACGATGGCTGCAGCAGAAAGCGGTTGGGGAACGTCGAAGCTGGCGCGCAACAATAACAATCTGTTCGGCATGAAATGCATGAAAGGACGTTGTACCAATGCGCCGGGTAAAGTGAAAGGGTACTCACAGTTTAGTTCTGTCAAAGAATCGGTGAGCGCCTATGTCACTAACCTGAATACGCACCCGGCTTACTCTTCGTTCCGTAAATCGCGTGCGCAGCTGCGTAAAGCGGATCAGGAAGTGACTGCCACAGCGATGATTCACAAGCTGAAGGGCTACTCGACCAAAGGGAAGAGTTATAATAACTACCTGTTCGCAATGTACCAGGATAACCAACGGTTAATCGCGGCGCATATGTAATTGCATTTCCTTGAGCCTTATCTGATTTGTCGGTCGGATAAGGCTTTTGCTCGCATCAGGTGGCTGTGCTGAGTTCCCTGATGTGACGCCGACAATTCTCATCATCGCTACAACATGACCTCGCTATTTACATCGCGATACTCTTTTGGCGTTGTGTCATATGCTTTTTTAAAAACAGAGTAGAAATATTGCAGCGATGGATAACCGCACATTTGCGATATCTCATTGATCGACAAGGTGGTTGAAATCAGCAGACTGCGCGCTTTCTCCAGCTTCTCGGCATGAATCATGGCATGGATGGTTTCACCCACCTCTTCTTTAAAACGCTTCTCAAGATTGGAGCGCGAGA
Organism: Shigella sp. FC1544; assembly: GCF_001722145.1. NCBI lineage: Bacteria > Pseudomonadati > Pseudomonadota > Gammaproteobacteria > Enterobacterales > Enterobacteriaceae > Shigella > Shigella sp. FC1544. Next base: position 2,828 of record NZ_MECT01000038.1, on the reverse strand, counting down.
TCCCGACCGCATCCAGTACCTGATCCACTTTAATCCCTTTACAGGCGTGATTACGAATGTAATGCATGGCCTGAATAACGGCGGGATCGGTCAGCGAGCGATAATCTGTTGAGCGCCGTTCAATGACGCGAACTGGTGGGACCAAAATTCGCTGTAGCGGCATTTCTTCTTTATCTAATAATCGATGCAACAGTTTTGCCGCCTGATAGCCCATTTGCCGCGCGCCCTGAGCGACCGAAGAAAGGGCGACACGCGACAGATAGCGGGTCAGTTCTTCGTTGTCGATGCCAATCACGCATAATTTTTCCGGTACGGGAATGTGTAGATGTTCACATACTTGCAGAATATGCCGCGCCCGGGCGTCAGTAACGGCAATAATCCCGGTTTGCGGTGGCAGCGTTTGTAGCCAGTCTGCCAGCCGATTTTGCGCGTGTTGCCAGTTCTCTGGCGCGGTTTCTAACCCCTGATAAACCACTCCGCGATACTTTTCTTCGGCGACAAGCTGACGAAATGCATATTCGCGTTCAGTGGCCCAACGTTTGCCGCTTGATTCCGGAAGACCATAAAAAGCAAAGCGGTTAACGCCTTTCTCTTTTAAATGCAAAAATGCGCTTTCAACCAGCGCATAGTTATCGGTGGCAATGTAATGAACGGGTGGGTAACTTTCTGCAAGGTGATACGAGCCGCCAACCCCAACAATGGGGACGTCGACATCAGCCAGCGCTTGCTCGATTTGTTTGTCGTCGAAGTCGGCAATGACGCCATCTCCTAACCAGTCCTTGATTTTATCAATGCGGGCGCGGAAATCTTCTTCAATGAAAATATCCCATTCTGATTGTGACGCCTGTAAATATTCCCCTACGCCTTCTACTACCTGCCGGTCATAGGCTTTATTGGCATTGAACAGTAATGTGATGCGGTGACGTTTAGTAAACATGGTTCTTTTCCTGCTGAATCATGCAAAAACTCAAAACCGGTAATACGTAACCGGCTTTGAGAAAATTTTTATCAAAATCAAGAACGGCGTTTGGTTGCGGAGTCCATCCATACTGCCAGCAACAGAATCGCACCTTTAACGATATACTGCCAGAAGGTCGGTACATCCATCATACTCATGCCGTTATCCAGTGAAGCCATGATAAATGCCCCCATTACTGCTCCGGCAACGCTCCCCACACCGCCAGCCAGGCTGGTGCCGCCAATCACGCATGCTGCAATAGCGTCCAGTTCGGCGATATTTCCCGCAGAAGGTGAACCAGCGCCAAGTCGAGAACTAAGGATTAATCCGGCGATGGCTACCATTAATCCGTTAATCGCGAACACGGCAAGTTTGGTGCGTTCAACGTTAATCCCGGAGAGACGTGCTGCTTCCAGATTGCCGCCGATGGCATAAATGCGTCGTCCAAATGCCGTCCGCGTTGCCATAAACATTCCGCCGAGTAACAGCAACGTCAGCAGCAGAACAGGAGTGGGAACGCCACGGTAATCATTCAACAGCCAGATTGCGCCTAATACGATGATAGCGGTTAAAGCCTGGCGACCGACTACTGCGGTAGAGGCCGGAGACTGTAAACCCAAAGCCTGACGGCGCATTCTTCCGCGCCATTGCCAACCAACAAAAGCCATTAAGCCAAGCGCGCCAATGATGAAGCCGGTACTGGCGGGGAGATAGCTTTGCCCAATTTGTGACATCGCGGCGCTGGTGGGGGATACAGTCGTGCCGTTGGTGATGCCAATGAGTATGCCGCGAAATGCCAACATGCCCGCGAGGGTGACAATAAATGAAGGGACTTTACGGTACGCGACCCACCATCCGTTCCACGCACCGAGAAGCAGTCCCAGAACCAACGTCACAATGATGGTAAGTGGCAAAGGCCAGCCTAACCAGACGTCACAAATCGCCGCGACGCCACCTAATAGCCCCATCATTGAGCCGACGGAAAGGTCGATTTCAGCAGAAATTATGACGAACACCATTCCTACCGCGAGGATGCCGGTAATCGCGGTCTGGCGTAACAGGTTGGAGACGTTACGGGCGCTTAAGTAGGCACCATCGGTGGTCCAGGTAAAGAACAGCATGATTGCGATGATAGCTGCAATCATCACGAAGACCTGCAAATTCAGTGATTTCAGCCCGGAAAAGCCACCGGATGTCGGTACGGCCAATTTCACTTCAGACGGATTGCTTTTCGACATGATGTTCGCTCCTCAATGCGGCTTCCATCACCTGCTCCTGAGTCAGGTTATGATTTATCAGGTTGGCTTTTAGTTTCCCTTCATGCATCACCAGTACACGATCGCTAAGGCCGAGCACTTCAGGTAATTCGGAAGAGATGACAATAACGGCAATACCCTGCTGGACGAGTTGGTTAATTAATTTGTAGATCTCATATTTCGCGCCAATATCAATACCCCTGGTAGGTTCATCAAGAATGAGAATGCGCGGGTTGAGTAACAGACAGCGGGCGAGGATCGCTTTTTGCTGATTGCCGCCGCTCAAACGTCCAATAGCAAGATCGGGGGACGACGTTTTAACTTTGAGTTGCTGGATTGATTCCAGAATACATTTTTGCTCTGCCGCGTCATCAAGCTGGCTAATGCCACCGGTAAATTTATTGAGTGCGGCGGTGATGCTGCCAACTTACTGATTTAGTGTATGATGGTGTTTTTGAGGTGCTCCAGTGGCTTCTGTTTCTATCAGCTGTCCCTCCTGTTCAGCTACTGACGGGGTGGTGCGTAACGGCAAAAGCACTGCCGGACATCAGCGCTATCTCTGCTCTCACTGCCGTAAAACATGGCAACTGCAGTTCACTTACACCGCTTCTCAA
>NZ_MECT01000037.1:0-11195 GCF_001722145.1 Shigella sp. FC1544 | reverse complement strand
TTTCTGGTGCGTACCGGGCTGAGAGGCGGTGTAAGTGAACTGTAGTTGCCATGTTTTACGGCAATGAGAGCAGAGATAGCGCTGATGTCCGGCAGTGCTTTTGCCGTTACGCACCACGCCTTCAGTAGCGGAGCAGGAAGGACATCTGATGGAAATGGAAGCCACGCAAGCACCTTAAAATCACCATCATACACTAAATCAGTAAGTTGGCAGCATTACCGATGCGGGCTATAAAGAGCTTCCATTGGTGATCCCGATGCTGTTTTATCATGGTTGCAGAAGTCCTTATCCTTATTCACTCTGCTGGCTTGATGAATTTGCCGAGCCTGCTATAGCCCGCAAAATATATTCATCAGCGTTTCCGTTGGTGGATATTACCGTGGTGCCGGATGACGAGATTATGCAACACCGCAAAATGGCGCTGTTGGAGTTAATTCAGAAACATATTCGTCAGCGCGATCTGTTGGGATTAGTCGACCAAATTGTTTCGCTGCTAGTTACAGGGAACACTAATGACAGACAGCTAAAAGCCCTGTTTAATTACGTATTACAAACAGGGGATGCCCAGCGTTTTCGTGCATTTATTGGTGAGATAGCGGAACGCGCACCACAAGAAAAGGAGAAACTGATGACCATTGCTGACAGATTACGTGAAGAAGGCGCAATGCAGGGCAAACACGAAGAAGCCCTGCGTATTGCTCAGGAGATGCTGGATAGAGGTTTAGACAGAGAGTTAGTTATGATGGTGACCCGACTTTCACCAGACGATCTTATCGCGCAAAGCCACTAATCCTGTAACACCGGGAGTTAACTGGCGGATGTTTGCTGTAAACCACATCAGCGAACGACATCCGCCAGCGCCTCTTCTAAATCGTACCAGCGAAACGCAAAACCCGCTTCTTCCAGCCGTTTAGGCAGCGCGCGTTGTCCACCTAATACCAGTACTGAAGATTCGCCCATTAACAGTCGAATGGCGGTCGCGGGGACGCGCAAAATGGCCGGGCGATGCAGCGCGTGACCGAGCGCATGGGCAAATTGTTCATTGCGTACCGGGTAGGGCGAAACCATATTAAATGGCCCGCGCAGCTCGTTATCCAGCAGCCAGAGAATACCGTTGACCATATCATCAATATGAATCCAGGCCAGATACTGCCGACCAGAGTCAATCGGCCCGCCCAGGCCAAGACGAAACGGTGGCAGCATTTTACCGAGAATACCGCCGTCCGGTGCCAGTACCACGCCGGTTCGCAGCAGGCACACTCGCGTTTTGTCACTTTGCGCCCGGCAGGCAATCTCTTCCCAGCGGGCGCAGAGTTTATGAGTAAATTCGTTATGCGGCGGTTCCTCTTCGGTAACCACCACTTCACCTAAGTCGCCATAATAGCCCGTTGCCGAGCCGGAAATGAGTACCGACGGCGGCGTGTCGCTGGCATTAATCAAATCGACCAGTTTTTGCGTGATATTCCAGCGGCTTTGGCAGAGACGCTCTTTTTGCTCGTGAGTCCAGCGTTTATCAGCAATCGGTTCTCCGGCCAGGTTGATTACCGCATCAACGCCGTTGAGGTTGCTTTGATCGGCTAGCCCTTGCCATAGCGTCACCCGAGGGCCGAGAACGGAACTGGCTTTCTGTGGGTTACGCGTCACTACCGTGATTTGATGGCCCAGCTCCAGCAAACGCGGAATCAAATGGCGACCAATTAATCCCGTCCCTCCGGTGATCACTATGTTCATGCAGCCTCCCGATATGGCGGTTAACGCTGCCAGCTTAAGGTCATGGATACCGAATCGGCGTAGCGCAGCGCGTGCAGTTTATCGATCTCCACTTCAGCATACGTCACCCAGTGATGTTCACGTGCGATATCGAGCACATCCTGAGTTAATTTTTCCAACAAAGAGAAACGGTTATTCTCTACATGCTGAATAATGTTTTTCGTTACGGTGCGATAATTCAGCGCATCGTTGATATCTTCGCTAGTGCGCGCTTTATCGGCGGGGTAGTGGATCGTCACATTGATAACAATATCCTGACGGTTGTTAATTTCTTCTTCCTTAATTCCGATAAACGTACGTAAACGAAGGTTCTTTATACGAATAATAGCGGCAGGTTGTGCCATTGCAGGTTCTCCGTTGTTTTACTTAGGATGAAATAATACACGAGAACCTGTTTCTGTTAACTATCCGAACGCTCATCACCGAGTTGTGCTTTTAGCCGTGCCTGCCCGGTGGCAGGGCGCGAACGGATCCGCTCATGCCAGTTCTTGACTGCCGGATACATTGCGAGGTCAATTCGCTGGCGAGTCCAGGCATTAACCCACGGCCAGCAGGCAATATCCGCAATGCTGTAGTTCTCGCCTCCCAGCCAGGGCGAGTTTTCCAGCCGCTTGTTTAGTACATGGTAAAGACGCTGAGTTTCAACCTGATAACGTTCAATAGCGTAAGGAATGGTTTGGGGGGCTGCGTGATTAAAATGATGATTTTGCCCAAGCATCGGCCCCAGTCCGCCTACCTGCCAGAATAACCACTGTAATGTGGCGGCGCGTTCACGCGTTTCATGACTCAAAAAGAGCCCCGTTTTCTCAGCCAGATACAACAAAATGGCACCAGATTCAAAGAGGCTTAGCGGTTCGCCGCCATCGGCAGGAGAATGATCAACAATTGCCGGAATTTTGTTGTTGGGCGAAATGCGCAAAAATTCCGGACGAAACTGATCGCCTTTCCCCTGGTCTACCTTAATCAAGCGATAATCAAGCTCTGCTTCTTCGAGAAACAGCGTAATTTTGTGACCATTGGGTGTCGGGGCGAAATAGAGATCGATCATTGCAGCTCCGGTTGTTTAATCATCTGAACACCACAAGTATAGAAAGCGCGGCGACTTACGTGAGTATTCGTCACGTGACAGTGACAAAAAGGCTCTATAGTTTGATAGCCAGCCCCCTTTATTGCCGAGGACATAATGAGTAAACCCGCTATCACGCTTTGGTCAGATGCCCACTTTTTCTCCCCTTATGTGTTATCCGCTTGGGTGGCGTTGCAGGAAAAAGGCCTGTCGTTTCATATCAAGACCATCGACCTCGACAGCGGTGAACATTTGCAGCCGACGTGGCAAGGTTACGGTCAGACACGTCGTGTGCCGTTATTACAAATCGATGATTTTGAGTTGAGTGAATCTTCTGTCATTGCGGAGTATCTGGAAGATCGATTTGCGCCACCGACCTGGGAACGTATTTATCCGCTTGATTTAGAAAATCGTGCGCGTGCACGACAGATTCAGGCCTGGCTGCGCAGCGATCTGATGCCCATCCGCGAAGAGCGTCCGACGGATGTTGTCTTTGCGGGGGCGAAAAAAGCGCCACTAACGGCCGAGGGAAAAGCCAGTGCAGAGAAACTGTTCGCGATGGCAGAACATTTGTTAGCACTGGGTCAGCCGAATTTATTTGGTGAATGGTGCATTGCTGATACTGATCTGGCGCTAATGATTAACCGCCTGGTACTACATGGCGATGAGGTGCCAGAACGCCTGGTGGATTATGCGACATTCCAGTGGCAGCGAGCGTCTGTCCAGCGTTTTATTGCACTTTCGGCGAAGCAATCTGGCTGATAGCAACGACAGAATCCAGTATCATAGCTTACGTTTTTTCGACGAGGAGTGAGTGATGAAACTGATGTTTGCATCGGACATTCATGGGTCGTTACCGGCGACGGAACGTGTTCTGGAGTTGTTTGCCCAAAGCGGTGCCCAGTGGCTGGTGATCCTTGGCGACGTGTTGAATCACGGCCCGCGTAATGCTTTACCGGAGGGTTACGCGCCAGCCAAAGTCGCTGAACGGCTTAATGAAGTGGCACATAAGGTTATCGCTGTGCGCGGCAACTGCGACAGCGAAGTGGATCAAATGCTGCTGCATTTCCCGATAACCGCGCCGTGGCAACAGGTATTACTGGAAAAACAACGTCTGTTTTTGACGCATGGTCATCTTTTTGGCCCGGAAAATCTACCTGCTTTAAACCAGAAGGATGTGCTGGTGTACGGTCACACCCATCTGCCAGTGGCAGAACAGCGGGGGGAGATTTTCCACTTCAACCCCGGCTCGGTGAGTATTCCGAAAGGCGGTAATCCGGCGAGTTATGGCATGCTGGATAATGACGTACTTAGTGTAATCGCACTCAATGATCAAAGTATCATTGCGCAGGTCGCGATTAATCCGTAATTTACCCACAACTCAAAATGCGCCGTAAGAGCGCCAGAAAAAGAAGGTTTCCTGATAATGGAACAGCGTCGTTTGGCAAGTACTGAATGGGTGGATATTGTCAATGAAGAGAACGAAGTCATTGCACAAGCCAGCCGGGAACAAATGCGGGCACAGTGTCTGCGTCATCGTGCAACTTACATCGTCGTGCATGATGGCATGGGCAAAATTCTGGTCCAGCGTCGTACCGAGACAAAAGACTTTTTACCCGGCATGTTAGATGCGACCGCAGGCGGTGTGGTTCAGGCCGATGAGCAACTGCTGGAATCCGCGCGTCGCGAAGCGGAAGAAGAGTTGGGCATTGCCGGTGTCCCCTTTGCCGAGCACGGGCAGTTCTATTTCGAAGATAAAAATTGCCGTGTCTGGGGCGCGTTGTTCAGCTGCGTCTCTCACGGTCCCTTCGCCCTACAGGAAGATGAAGTCAGTGAAGTTTGCTGGCTGACGCCGGAAGAAATCACCGCACGCTGCGATGAGTTCACTCCAGACTCGCTGAAAGCGCTGGCGTTGTGGATGAAGCGCAATGCCAAAAATGAAGCCGTAGAGACTGAAACGGCAGAATGAAAAAAGAGCCGCAATTGCGGCTCTTAACATTTTTAGTGGTAGCCCATCAACTGAGCGCCGATCACTACGACGCTGGACATAATAAACAGCAGTCCAAGTAGGGTCGCGCCCACCTTCAGCCAGTTACGGAAGTCCGCCCTGCACACACCGAGAGTTGCCATTAACGAAGCTGAGGTTGGGTAAATGATGTGACTGAAGCCATCACCAAACTGGAATGCCAGCACGGTAACCTGACGGTTAACACCGACCAGATCGCCAAGCGGTGCCAGTAACGGCATGGTTAACGCCGCCTGACCAGAACCGGACGTCACGAAGAAATTAAATACCGCCTGGAAGAGCAACATAAACCAGGCCGCGACCGCGTTGTCCAGACCGCTAATGGCATTGGCAATGCTGTTGAGGATGGTATTTAACACGCTGGCATCACCCGCTTCACCATTACCGACCAGCAGCAAAATCCCTTTGGCGAAACCCACCAGCAGGGCAGGGGCGATCATCATTCGCGCCCCTTCGGTAAAGGATGAAGCCATGGTATTAACCGTCATGCCGTTAAGGCGGAAAACAACGCCGATGATGCCAATCACCAGACCCATGGTGAAGAACTGGCTGGCAATTTCTGGAATAAACCAGGCATTAACGATCACGCCCCAAATCACCCAGACCATTACGGCGGTCAGGACAATCAATACCAGCCAGTCACCAAAGGTAAACGGACGTTGTTCAACATCCGCCTGCTTTTCACGAAAGAAGCGGTCGGACTCATGCACGCGTGACAGAAGAGGATTCTTTTTCACTCGTGAGGCGTACACCATGGTAAAGATCAGGCCAATCATAGTGGCGATAACCCACACCACGATGCGCAACCCGGAGCCAGAAAGCACCGGAACGCCGGCAATCCCCTGAGCAACGACCACACAAAACGGGTTCATCCACGAACTGGCAAAACCGATTTGCGTGGCAATATAGGTCACCAGGACGGTGGTAATACTGTCATAGCCCAGCCGGACCATTAGCGGTGCGATGATAATGGCAAAGGCGACGGCCTCTTCTCCCATACCAAATACCGCGCCGCCAAGTGAAAACAGAATAAACAGCGCAGGAATAAAGAGAATTTCATTCCCGCGGGTATGGCGAATAAGCGCCAGGATACCGTTATCAATGGTTCCTGTACGCATCACAATGCCAAACGCGCCGCCAATCACCAGCATAAACATGATGATGCCAACAGCTGTCCCGTATTTCGATCCTGAGGTTAATCCTTCAAACGGGAAGTTCATCAGGCCCGGGCGTTCATCGCCCGTCGTGAACAGCTGTACGCGGTGATACTCAGGTTCGCCTGCTTCGTTAGTCAGAATGCGAAATGAGTGTGGATCTACGACTTTGCGTGTTTTTGTTTGACCATCAACCTGATACTGCACTTCCTGACTGTCAAACATCCCCACCGGAACTACCCAGGTGGCAAGGCTGGTTAAAATAGCAACAAAAAAGATAATCACCAACGTATCGGGCATTGCCCATCTTCTTGTTGGTTTGGATTCAGTGATTGCGGACATAGCGCAAATATTCCCTTGCACAAAACAAAGTGGTAAGTATGCAAAGTGAAATGGCGCAATTCATTGATGCAGCGCAGTTAAGCAAGATAATCAGAAAGGATTAATGCAGATTAAGAGAATAAAAAACCGGAAATAGTGATTATTTCCGGTTCAGATATCCGCAGCGCAAAGCTGCGGATGATGACGAGATTACTGCTGCTGTGCAGACTGAATCGCAGTCAGCGCGATGGTGTAGACGATATCGTCAACCAGTGCGCCACGGGACAGGTCGTTAACCGGCTTGCGCATACCCTGCAGCATCGGCCCGATGGAGATCAGGTCGGCAGAACGCTGTACCGCTTTGTAGGTGGTGTTACCGGTGTTCAGATCCGGGAAGATAAACACGGTAGCGCGACCTGCAACCGGAGAGTTCGGCGCTTTGGATTTCGCAACGTCAGCCATTACCGCAGCGTCGTACTGCAGCGGACCGTCGATCATCAGGTCAGGACGTTTTTCCTGCGCCAGACGAGTTGCTTCGCGAACTTTTTCTACGTCGCTACCTGCACCAGAAGTACCGGTGGAGTAGGAGAGCATAGCAACGCGCGGTTCGATACCGAAGGCCGCAGCGGAATCAGCGGACTGAATCGCGATTTCTGCCAGCTGTTCAGCGGTCGGATTCGGGTTGATCGCACAGTCACCGTAAACGTAAACCTGTTCCGGCAGCAGCATGAAGAACACGGAAGATACCAGGGAGCTGCCCGGTGCAGTTTTGATCAGCTGCAGCGGCGGACGGATGGTGTTTGCGGTAGTGTGAACAGCACCGGAAACCAGACCATCAACTTCATCCTGTTCCAGCATCAGCGTACCGAGCACCACGTTGTCTTCCAGCTGTTCGCGGGCAACGGTTTCGGTCATGCCTTTGTTCTTACGCAGTTCGACCAGACGACCAACATAGCTTTCGCGAACCACTTCTGGATCAACGATTTCAATCCCTGCACCCAGTTCTACACCCTGAGACGCTGCAACACGGTTGATCTCTGCCGGATTACCCAGCAGTACGCAAGTTGCGATACCACGTTCAGCACAGATAGCGGCTGCTTTAACGGTACGCGGTTCGTCACCTTCCGGCAGTACGATACGTTTGCCCGCTTTGCGCGCAAGTTCAGTCAGCTGATAACGGAACGCAGGCGGAGACAGACGACGGCTGCGCTCAGAAGTGGCAGTCAGAGATTCGATCCAGTCAGCGTTGATGTAGTTAGCAACGTATTCCTGAACTTTCTCGATACGTTCGTGATCGTCAACCGGAACTTCCAGGTTGAAGCTCTGCAGGCTCAGAGAGGTCTGCCAGGTGTTGGTGTTCACCATAAATACCGGCAGCCCGGTAGCGAAAGCACGTTCGCACAGTTTAGAAATGCGCGCGTCCATTTCGTAGCCGCCAGTCAGCAGCAGGGCACCGATTTCTACGCCGTTCATGGCTGCCAGGCAAGCGGCGACCAGCACGTCAGGACGGTCTGCGGAAGTCACCAGCAGAGAACCGGCACGGAAGTGCTCCAGCATGTGCGGAATGCTGCGTGCGCAGAAAGTGACGGATTTAACGCGGCGAGTATTGATGTCGCCTTCGTTGATGATGGTCGCATTCAGGTGGCGAGCCATATCGATCGCACGAGTCGCGATCAGGTCAAAGCTCCACGGCACAGCGCCGAGAACCGGCAGCGGGCTGGATTCTTGCAGCTTCGCCGGATCAACATTGTTTACTTTAGCTTTGGAAGAGTCGTCGAAAATCTCGGACAGATCCGGGCGAGTACGACCCTGTTCATCAACCGGTGCGTTCAGTTTGTTAACGATAACGCCGGTGATGTTGGTGTTTTTGGCACCGCCGAAGCTGTTGCGGGTCAGTTCGATACGCTCTTTCAGCTGTTCCGGGGTGTCAGTGCCCTGAGACATAACGAAGACGATTTCCGCATTCAGCGTTTTAGCGATTTCGTAGTTCAGAGACTGGGCAAACTGGTGCTTACGTGTCGGGACCAGACCTTCAACCAGAACGACTTCAGCGTCTTTGGTGTTAGCGTGGTAGTTTGCGACGATCTCTTCCATCAGCACATCTTTCTGATTGCTGGAAAGCAGACCTTCAGCGTAGCTCATTTTCAGCGGTTCAGCGGCCGTCGTGGTGGAAGAGTTCGCACGCACGATAGTCGTAGTCTGATCGGGCGCATCGCCACCGGTACGCGGCTGAGCGATAGGTTTGAAAACGCTCAGACGAACGCCTTTGCGTTCCATTGCACGGATCACGCCAAGGCTGACGCTGGTCAGACCGACGCTGGTTCCGGTAGGGATCAGCATAATAATACGGGACACGGTTTATCCTCTTTCGTTACCGCCGATTTGGCGGGTTACAAAACAGCACCGCCAGCTGAGCTGGCGGTGTGAAATCAGGCAGTCAGGCGGCTCGCGTCTTGCGCGATAACCAGTTCTTCGTTGGTTGGGATAACCACCGCAGGACGGGTACCTTCTTTGTTGATGAAACCAGATTTGCCGAAACGTGCAGCCAGGTTGCGTTCATGATCAACTTCAAAGCCCAGCACGCCCAGTTTGCCCAGAGACAGTTCACGAACCATCGCGGCATTTTCACCGATACCACCAGTGAATACAACAGCGTCCAGACGACCATCCATCAGCGCAGTGTAGGCACCGATGTATTTCGCCAGGCGGTGGCAGTAAACGTCCATTGCGCGCTTCGCGTCTTCTTTCGTCGCGTAGTTGTCTTCAACATAGCGGCAGTCGCTGGTCACTTCGGTCAGACCCAGCAGGCCAGACTCTTTGGTCAGCAGTTTGTTGATTGCGTCAACGCTCATGCCCAGGGTGTCGTGCAGGTGGAAGATGATCGCCGGATCGATATCACCAGAACGGGTACCCATGACCAGACCTTCCAGCGGGGTCAGGCCCATAGAGGTGTCAACGCATTTACCGTTGCGGATAGCAGAAACGGAACCACCGTTGCCCAGGTGGCAGGTGATGATGTTCAGTTCTTCTACCGGTTTGTTCAGCATTTTTGCCGCTTCCTGGGTTACATAGAAGTGGCTGGTGCCGTGCGCGCCGTAACGACGGATGCCGTGCTCTTTGTACAGGTTGTAAGGCAGGGCGTAGAGGTAAGACTCTTCCGGCATAGTCTGGTGGAACGCGGTGTCAAATACAGCAACGTTTTTGTCTTTCAGCTGTGGGAAAGATTTCAGAGCTTCTTCGATACCGATCAGGTGAGCCGGGTTGTGTAGCGGTGCAAAAGAAGCTGCATCTTTGATACCCTGAATAACAGACTCATCGATCACTACGGAGCTGGTATACTTTTCGCCGCCGTGTACGATACGGTGACCGATAGCAGTCAGCTGCGCAGACAGTTCTGGTTTTTGTGCCAGAATAGTATTAACGATAAAGTTGAGCGCTTCGCTGTGAGCGGCGCCTGCACCTAAAGCCGCTTCCTGTTTATTGCCGTCCATTTTCCATTTGATACGTGCTTCGGGCAGGTGGAAACATTCGGCTAAACCAGAAAGGTACTCTTCACCATTTACTGCATCGATGATGGCAAATTTCAGTGAAGAACTACCGCAGTTCAGAACCAGTACTAACTTACTCGACATGGAAGTACCTATAATTGATACGTGGCTAAAAAAACGTCAGGGAGCCATAGAGCGTAGCGCATGATGACACCGACATTTATGATTAACATCATGCACTGCAAATTTTTTTTGCATGATGGAAGAAATATCTTGAGTCTATGCCATTTTGCGTAATTTTCAGCCAATGGCATAATGTATATGAATTTGACGACTCAATGAATATGTACTACTTAGGCCTTCAGGCTGCTAAAGGATACCTGATAGTGGGTATGGAAGACAAAATGTTTTGAATGTTGTCCCGCTGAGTTGTGAATTTGCACAAATTTTTGAATCTTTATATGTGAAGTTGAGGTGAAGCATGTCAACGCCGGATAATCGTTCTGTTAATTTTTTTAGCTTGTTTCGCCGGGGACAGCATTACTCAAAGACGTGGCCGCTGGAAAAACGCCTTGCCCCGGTCTTTGTCGAAAATCGCGTTATCAAGATGACGCGTTATGCGATCCGTTTTATGCCGCCGATCGCCGTATTTACTCTCTGCTGGCAGATTGCCCTGGGCGGTCAGCTTGGGCCGGCAGTTGCCACTGCGCTGTTCGCCTTAAGTTTACCCATGCAGGGATTATGGTGGCTGGGCAAGCGTTCTGTAACGCCATTACCCCCTGCTATCCTCAACTGGTTTTATGAAGTTCGCGGTAAATTGCAGGAGTCTGGACAGGTGTTGGCACCCGTTGAAGGCAAGCCTGATTACCAGGCATTAGCTGACACGCTTAAGCGCGCCTTCAAACAACTGGATAAAACTTTCCTTGATGATTTGTAATTGACCCCTGATTACGCATATAAAAGAAGGCATACTCAGCCGGTGATGCTGCCAACTTACTGATTTAGTGTATGATGGTGTTTTTGAGGTGCTCCAGTGGCTTCTGTTTCTATCAGCTGTCCCTCCTGTTCAGCTACTGACGGGGTGGTGCGTAACGGCAAAAGCACTGCCGGACATCAGCGCTATCTCTGCTCTCACTGCCGTAAAACATGGCAACTGCAGTTCACTTACACCGCTTCTCAACCCGGTACGCACCAGAAAATTATTGATATGGCCATGAATGGCGTTGGATGCCGGGCAACTGCACGCATTATGGGCGTTAGCCTCAACACGATTTTACGTCACTTAAAAAACTCAGGCCGCAGTCGGTAACCTCGCGCATACAGCCGGGCAGTGACGTCATCGTCTGCGCGGAAATGGACGAACAGTGGGG